>NZ_JACIUW010000007.1:0-264646 GCF_014145825.1 Stenotrophomonas sp. I18B00994
GTGGTGGGCCGACGCGCTTGGATGAGGTAGTGCCGGCCGCTGGCCGGCAATCCCAGTGTCCCGTGGTTGCCGGCCAGCGGCCGGCACTGCCGATCAACGATGGGCGAGCGCGTAATCCAGCGCCGAGCACACCGCCGCCACCTGCGCGTCGTTGCACTGCTGCGGGGTCGCCCGCGGGCTGTCCGGGTAGACCTCGGTGGTGGTGGTGTACTTCGCGCCGGTAATGCCGGCGCACAGGCCCAGCTGCACCAGCGGGTACTCGATCACGCCATGGGCCACCACCGGCGAACCGATGATCTCGCCCTTGTCGTCGGCCGGCGCGATGTGGGTGACCTTCTCCACCGCGGCGATGACGGCCTGCTGGAAGGCCGGTTGTGGGTTCTCGCTGTCGTCCACCAGGTAGAACCCATCGGGAATCAGGCCCGGCTCGAACGGCTTGCCGTCACGCGCGGCCAGCGCCGGGCGGAACTCGCTCTCGTCGCTGTCGGTGGTTTCGTGCAGGTCGATGTGCAGCACGAACTGGCCCTTGTACGGCGCGATCAGTTCGATGACGGCGGTCGATTCGCGGGCCGGGCCGTCGGCGCGGAAGTTGCGGTTCGGGTCGATCGCATCGAAGTTCCAGCGGTTGATGCGCTCGAAGCCCCACGGATTCACGCACGGCGTCACCAGCAGGTTGGCCTTGCCGGCATAGTCGGCGGCGTGCTTTTCGAGGAACTCCAGCGCGCCCATCACGCCGCTGGTCTCATAGCCGTGCACGCCACCGGTGACCAGGGCAGCCGGCAGCGCCGGGTTCCAGTCGCGGCTGCGCAGGGCGAACAAGGTGTAGGTCTCGCCCGCGTAGTCGAGCTGGCCGTAGGCCACCTTGTCAAAGCGCGAAGCCAACGCCTCGATGCGCGGCGGCACCTCTTCGTCATAGCGACGCAGGCGCTGCTGGCGGCCACGCCACGCCTCCCGCTCCGCCGCTCCCCACGGCTGGCCAGGGGTTCCGACGGGGTAGAAAGCAGCTTGGGACATGGCGGATCTCAGCGGGTCAGGAAGCAATCACCCACTCTACCACCGGGACATCGGCATGAACCGGAGGCGCATTCCAATAGCGAATGGAATCAGCAATAATTCTCATTTACGACCTTCCACAACCCTCACCGATGCCCATCCACGCCCTGCAACCGGCCCGCCTGCCCCTGGCTGCCGCCCTCGCCCTGTGCCTGCTCCCGGCCACCCGTGCCTTCGCCCAGGACGGCGCCACCACGCTGGACAGCATCCAGGTTTCCGGCAGCTGGCTGGGCACCGGCCTGCATGACAGCGTCAAGAGCTTCGCCGGCGCGCGCACGGTGGTCGACCGCCAGCGCATCGAGGCCAGTGGCGCAGCCAGCATCGGCGATGCCATGCGCCGCATCCCCGGCGTGCAGGTCACCGACAACTCCGGCACGGCCGGCAGCTCGGTCTCGCTGAACATCGGCGTGCGCGGCCTGACCGGGCGCTACTCGCCACGCTCGACCGTACTGCTGGACGGCGTGCCGCTGGCGGTGGCGCCGTATGGCCAGCCACAGCTGTCGTTCGCACCGACCAGCCTGTCCAACATCGAATCGATCGACGTGGTGCGCGGCGGCGGCGCGGTGCGCTACGGCCCACAGAACGTGGGCGGCATCATCAACTTCAGCACCCGCGCCATTCCGACCGGCGCGGGCCTGCACGGCGAAGCGGGTGTGCGCTACACCGCCTACGACCATGGCGGCGGTGACAGCACCCAGTACAACGCCTTCCTCGGCGGCACCGGCGGCAACGGTCTGGGCGCGGCGCTGCTCTACTCGGGCCAGGACGGGCGCGGCTGGCGCCAGGGCAGCGATGACCGCTTCAACGACCTCGCGCTGAAGTTCGCCTATGCCATCGACGAACAGCAGGAACTGCGCGCCAAACTGTCCTACTACGATGTGCGTTCGCTGACCCCGGGCGGCCTGACCCGCGCCCAGTACCAGGCCGATCCGTTCCAGAACACCCGCCCCACCGATTTCTGGAAGGGCCACCGCACCGGCATCGACCTGGGCTACACCAACACGCTGTCGGCCAACAGCGAGTTCGAGGTGCTGGCCTATTACAACGAAAGCAGCCGCGCCAGCTCGCTGATCAACGCCGCCAACACCCAGCTGACCGTGCAGCCGCGCGACTACCGCGTGCTCGGCATCGAGCCGCGCTACACCCAGCGCCTGCACTGGGGCGCCAGCGTGCACGACATCACCGCCGGCTACCGTTTCCTGCGCGAGCGCGGCAACGACCGCAGCTACACCGTCACCCGCCGCACCGGCGTGGCCAGCGCCACCACCCGCTTTGACAACGCCACCGATGCCCATGCGTTCTACATCGACGACCGCATTGCGATCGGCCAGTGGCGGATCACCCCGGGCGTGCGCATGGAATGGATCGACATGGACCGCCGCCAGGCCGGTGGCACTGCGACCTTCAGCAGCCGCAACGACAAGGCCCTGCCCTCGCTCAACATCGCCTACCTGCTGACCCCGCAGCTGACCGTGTTCGGCAACTACACCACCTCGTTCGGGCCGGTGCAGAACATCCAACTGAACTCGCAGACCGCCAGCAATCCGCTGAACCCGGAAATCGCCAAAACCACCGAACTCGGTGCGCGCTGGCAGGACGGTGCACTGCGCGCGGAAGTGACCGTGTTCAAGATGCGCTTCGACAACCAGATCCTGCAGGTGCCGGGCATCACCCCGCCGACCTTCCAGAACATCGGCGCCACCGACCACAAGGGCGTGGAGAGCGCACTGGAGTACCACTTCGCCGAGGACAGTGCGCTGGCCGGGCTGGAACTGTACGCCAACTACACCTGGACCAAGGCGATCCAGCAGTCGGGCGACAACCGTGGCCTGGACGTGCCGTTCTACTCGCGCGACACCGACAGCGTCGGCGCCCGCTACGCGCTGGCCGGCTGGACCTTCAATGTCTCCAGCACCCACCAGAGCGGCCAGTACGCCGATGCCGCCAACACCTGGGCCGAGAGCGCCGATGCACGCGTGGGCCGCGTGCCGGGCGTGCGCCTGTGGAATGCACAGGTGGCCTGGCAGGTGCCAGGCCTGGGCGACAGCGAGATCGCACTGGGCGTGAACAACCTGGCCGACAAGCGCTGGTACACCCGCAACGTCGATGGCAATGCCGGCCGCATGGTGGCCGCGCCGCGCACCTTCTACGTGCAGGGCCGCTACCGCTTCTGAGGCGGTAACCGCCCGATGCAGTGACGGTGGCGATCACGGTGGCGGCGTATCATGCCGCCACCATGTCACTGCCTGTTTCGCCATCGCGCCTGCATTCGGCCTTCCAGGGCCTGCGCCTGCGGCTGCGCGGCAGTGATCTGTGGTTCATCGCGCTTGCCCTGCTGGTCGGCCTGATCGCCGGCTACCTGACCCTGCTGCAGTCCGGCATCGCACGCTGGCTGCAGGGCACGCTGTATGGGCTGGACGAAGGCATGCGCCTGAGCTCCCTGCCCTCGCTGACCTGGACCGCGCTGCTGGTGCTGCCACTGGGCGGGCTGCTGGTCGGCCTGGTCAGCCTTGCGGCGACGCGGCTTAAGCGCCCCCTGCTCGATGCGGTGGAAGCCAATGCCCTGCATGGCGGCCGCATGTCGATGCGCGACAATTTGATCGTGCTGACCCAGACCCTGCTGTCCAATGGCTGCGGCGCCTCGGTCGGGTTGGAGGCTTCGTATACGCAGATGGGTGCCGGCAGCGGTTCGCAGCTGGGCCGGGTGATGCGCCTGCGCCGCAACGATGTGCGCATCCTGGTCGGTGCCGGTGCCGCCGGTGCCATCGCCGCCGCCTTCGGTGCGCCATTGGCTGGTGCGTTCTACGCCTTCGAGATCGTCATCGGCGCTTACACCCCGGCCGCACTGGCGCCGGTGGCCGTGGCCGCGTTGGCCGGCGCGTTCGTGGCCGACCAGGCTGGCATCGAGGCCTACCTGCTGCCCGCCGCCTCGACCATCGACGTGCGCGCCGCCGACTACGCCATCTACGGCCTGCTCGGCTGCTGCTGCGCGATGGTCGGCATTGTCATCATGCGCCTGATCGCTTCGATCGAAGGCACGGTCAAGCGCAGTCCATTGCCGCTGTGGGGTCGCCCGGTGGTGGGCGGCCTGCTGCTGATCCCGCTGGCCCTGGCCAGCCCGCAGGTGCTGTCGTCCGGCCATGGCGCGCTGCACCTGGACCTGACTACCCACCTGCCGTTGATCTGGATCGGCGGCCTGCTGACCCTGAAGTGCCTGGCCTCGGGCATCTCGCTGGGCTTCGGCTTCCGTGGCGGCCTGTTCTTCGCCTCGCTGTTCATGGGCACCCTGGTCGGCGCCCTGTTCGCCGGCCTGCTGGCGATGGCCACCGGCGTGCCGGTGGTCGACGCCACGTCCGCTGCGCTGGCCGGCATGGCAGCGTTGGCCGCGGCGGTGGTCGGCGCGCCCATGACCATGGCCATGCTGGTGCTGGAAGGCACCCACGACTTCCTGCTGACCAGCGTGGTGATGAGCGCGGTGCTGGTGTCCAGCACGCTGGTACGGCAGTGGTTCGGCTACTCGTTCTCGACCTGGCGCATGCACCTGCGCGGCGAGACCATCAAGAGCGCCCGCGACGTCGGCTGGGTGCAGAACCTCAACGCCGGCCGGCTGATGCGCAAGGGCGTGGCGACCGCGCCGGCCGATCTCGATGCCGCCGCGTTCCGCCAGCGCTTCCCGCTGGGCTCGGGCAGCCGGGTGATCCTGATCGACAGCGAAGGCCACTACGCCGGCATCGTGCAGATTCCGCGCGTCTACGGCGACGGCGTGAAGCCGGAAACCACAATCGGCGAGCTGGCCGAGAACCGTGATGTGTCGCTGCCGCCAGCGGCGGACGTGGTCAGCGTGATGCAGCGCTTCGACCAGACCCAGGCCGACGAACTGGCCGTGGTCGCCGCCGACGGCCAGGTGCTGGGCGTGGTCTCTGAAGCCTTCGTACGCAAGCGCTACGCCGAGGAACTGGACAAGCGCCAGCGCGAACTGATGGGCGAGCGCGTCGAGGACACCGACTGATCCCGCAAAAAGGGGACGGAGGGGATTAAGTCGTTTCTGGCACCTGACTAACCACGCGTGGCGTGGACCGCTGGAAATCCACGCATGGCGTGGCTCTACTGTCACCTCGACCGGGTAGACTCCGGCCATGCGCTTCATTGAGACCTTCCAGGCCGGTCCCTTCGCCGACACCGTGGTGAGCCTGCTGGCCGCCTTCGTGCTGGGCACGCTGATCGGCGCCGAGCGCCAGTACCGGCAACGCACCGCCGGCCTGCGCACCAACGTGCTGGTCGCCGTCGGCGCCGCCGCCTTCGTCGACCTGGGCATGCGCATCGCCGGCAGCGCCGAGGCGGTGCGGGTGATCTCCTACGTGGTCTCCGGCGTCGGCTTCCTCGGTGCCGGCGTGATCATGAAGGAAGGCATGAACGTTCGCGGCCTCAACACCGCCGCCACCCTGTGGTGCTCGGCGGCGGTGGGCAGCTGCACCGGCGCGGACATGCTGGCCGAAGGCGTGCTGCTGACCGTACTGATCATCGCCGGCAACACCCTGCTGCGGCCGCTGGTGAATGCGATCAACCGTATCCCGATCAACGAGGCCGCCACCGAAGCCACCTACGAAGTGCGCCTGAGCGTGGATGCCGACGCCGTGCCGCGGGTGCGCGAGCGGTTGGTCGATGCGCTGGAAGCGGCGCAGTATCCGGTCGGTGATGTGCAGGTGGTCGAACATGCCGACGCGCCCACCGATGTGATCGCGGTGCTGGTCAGTACCGCCGTGAGTGCCGATGAACTGGATGTGGTGCTGGCGCGGATGGAGCAGGTGCCGGGCGTGCTGCATGCCACCTGGGAAGTCAGCACCCGCGATTGATTCATCCACGCATGGCGTGGATCTACCGAGGTCGCGGTGAAGTAGATCCACGCCATGCGTGGATGCTTCTCTCACCCACCCGCCATGCGCTGCTGTGCGCGCAGCAGCTTGCGGAATGAACCGCACTGCCGCGCGTCCTGCGCTTCCGGGCAGGCCGCCGCGCGCTGCAGGTGCCGGCGCACCCGCTGCAACTGGGTGATCTGCCGCTGCAGCACATCGGCCTGTGCCAGCAGCGCCTCACGGTCCAGCGAGATACATCCATGCTGCGGCGGCAGCGACAACCCGATCTGCTGCAGCGACAACCCGGCCGCCTGGCCAAGACCGATCAGCGCCAGCCGTTCCAGCACGCGCTCGTCGTACTGCCGGCGCAGGCCGCGACGACCCAGTGCCTGCAGCAGCCCAAGCTGTTCGTAGTAGCGCAGGGTCGAGGCCGGCACGCCACTGCGCTTGACCACCTCGCCGATATCAAGTTCACGCACGGGCTTGACCTCAAGTGACCTTCAAGCGCCAACCTATGGGCGACTTCCCCGCAAGGCAAGACCATGACCAGTACATCCCCCGTTGATCAGAGCGCGCTGTGGAACGGCCCCGGCGGTCAGATCTGGGTTGCGCAGCAGGCCATCCTCGACGGCCTGTTCCAACCCCTGGCCGACCTGCTGGTCGACGAACTGCCCGACACCGTCACGCAACTGCTGGATGTAGGCTGCGGGACCGGTGCCAGCCTGCTGGCCTCAGCCGCCGCACGCCCGTCGGCGCACTGCACCGGCCTGGACATCTCCGCGCCGATGCTGGCGCTGGCCCGTCAACGCGCCGAGGCGGCAGGACTGGACGCAGACTTCATCGTCGCCGACGCACAGCAGCATCCGCTGCCCACCGCGCACTTCGACTGGATCCAATCGCGGCTGGGTGTGATGTTCTTCGAAGACAGCCAGGCCGCCTTCGCTAACCTGCACCGTGCCGCGCGACCGGGTGCCGGCCTGCGTTTCATCGCCTGGCGCAGCGCAGCGGAGAACCCGTTCATGACAACGGCCGAGCGCGCCATCGGCGATGCACTGGATCTTCCGCCCCGCGCGCCCGGCGCACCGGGCCAGTTCGCCTTTGCCGATGGCGAGCGTGTGCAGCACCTGCTGCAGGCCGCCGGCTGGAATGACGTGGAGGTTGTTGCGGTCGACCTGCCCTGCTCGCTCGCCCGCGAAGACCTGCCGACCTATGTCGGCCAGCTGGGCCCGTTGGGCCTGGCACTGCGCAATCTGCCCGAAGACCGGGCCACCTCGCTCCGGAACAAGGCGGTAGCGGCATTCACCCCGTTCATCGAGGGCGACCGCGTACGCGTGGATGCCGCCTGCTGGCTGGTCCGCGCCCGCGCCTAGGAAAAGGGGACGGAGGGGATTAAGTCGCTCTTGCCCCGAGTGTGCCGGAAACGACTTAATCCCCTCCGTCCCCTTTTTCCCTACAGCGCCTCGCCGGCGTCGGCCAGGCGCGATTCGATCAGCGCATACCACTGCTGCAGCACGTCGATCAGCATGTCCAGCTCGGCGTCGGTACGCTGTGCGCGGCCACTGCGCAGGCAGGCCTGGGCTTCCTGCAGCTGGGCCAGGAACCCGGCCACGGTGTCTGCCTGCAGGATCAACCCCGGCAGGCGCCGCCCGGGAATGCGCACCACGGCATGGTTGCCGAGCTGGCCGTACACGCTGAGTGTGGTTTCCGTCTTCATGGAAAGAGGCAGGAATTGAGCGTTCATCGCGGGCACCATGGAAAACCTGAGCCGCCGGCAGGCGTGGTCAACGGGGGAGACGTAACCACGTCCTGCCGACGGTCAGGGGGGACTCGGGATACCGGGGCATGGCCCCGGTGCGGGACTCTCAGCGCGGTTGGGCGATCCCAGCGATCTGCACGCGACGGTTCGGCGCCAGGCAGGCGATCAGCTCGCGCCGATTGCGCTGCTCGCACTGCACGATCGGCTCGGCTGCGCCCCGCCCTTCGGCGCTGATGCTGGCCGCAGGCACCCCGCCCTGCACCAGCGCGCTGCGTACGGCCTCGGCACGTTGCTGCGACAGGGTCTGGTTGTAGCTGGCACTGCCGATACGGTCGGTGTACCCGGTCACCCGGATCGACTGCACCTGCGCAGCCTCGCGCACCTGCGCCAGGATGCCCTGCACCGCCTGCTGGCCTTCGGCGCTGAGTACCGCGCTGTCGAATCCGAACAGCGCGTCGGCCGACAGCCGCAGGGGTTGCTCCGGCAGCGGTGCCGGTGCAGGCGGCGCCGGTGGCCGTGGCGGTTCGATCACCGCCGCGCACGATTCCGGCTTCCAGTAGCCCCCCTGGGCGATGCCCTTGCTGTCGAAGCGCACCTGGAACTGGCAGGTGAAATACTCCGCGCCCTGCGCGGTGCGGAAGTTGAACAGGTAGTTCCACTCGCGCACGCCCCACATGCCTTCGTTGAAGTGCGGCGTGCCCAGCAAGGTATACAGCTGCCGCTTGCTCATGCCCGGCGCGAATCTGCGCAGGTCGGCGACGTCGGGATAGATGCCCTCCTTCAACGAAGCCTTCGACGCCTCCGGGAACTTCACGGCGGTGGTGTCGGCAGGACGGTCGGCGGCCGGCGCATGGCTGCGGCAGGCGGCCAGCAGCCCCATCCCCAGGACCAGGCCCAGCACTGCGGCCATCTGGCCGGTGCGGGCGATGCGATGCTGTTTCATGTCATTCCCCCCTTTGGACGTTTCCGCGATGCCGGGCCGCGCGTGCGGCCCGGCCGCGGGGATCACCACTGGATGCCGGCACCGACGGCCACACCGGCCTCGCCACGGCTGTTGGTGGAGCCGCTGAACTTGTAGATCCAGCGACCACCTTCAGAGACACCGGAGATACCGATCGCCACGCCCGACTCGCCGTTGTAGCTGCCAGCGGCGACCGAGGCCATGCTGCGGCCCGCTTCGCTGGGCTGCGGCAGCGCTGCGGTGGCCATCGCCGACGCGATACCGGCCGAGGCGCGGTTGTCGGTCTTGCGCAGGTCGCGCTCGAAGCCGCCCATGCGCTCGTCGGTGTACGCCTTCGACCAATCCAGGGTCTGCGCCATGCCCGACTTCAGCTGGTCCACGTTGACCGCGTCGGTACCGGCGGTGCCGGCGGCGACGTTGCGCACCGTGGTCGGGCCGCTGCTGGTGCTGCCCAGGGTGACGCTGTTGTAGTTGGTCGCACCGTTCACCGTGGTGTCGTAGCGGATCGTGCCCTGCTGCGAGGCCTGCAGCTGGCGTACGTTGACCGCATCGGTGGCCTGCGAACCGTCGGCCACGTTGACCACCTGGCGTTCGGCACCAGCGGCACCCACCGAGACCGTGTTGGCCCGGTTCGCCACCGATCCCGCACCCAGCGCCACCGAGTTGTCGGCCTGCGCCTGCGAACCATTGCCCAGCGCGGTCGAGTTGGCGCCGGCTGCGGTTGAGCCTGCACCACCGGCGGCCGAGTTGGCACCGCTGGCGGACGGGTCGGCCAGGTTGTTGGTGTTGTTGGCGCGGAAGCTGCCGGCCACGTTGGTGATGTTCTGGATCTTCTGGTCGGTGTACTTCTTCGATTCGTCGATGGCGTAGTTCACGCCGTTCTTCAGCTGGCCGACATTGGTTGCGTCGTACGTATCGGAACCGTCGGCGACATGCGTGATCTTGCGCTCACTGCCAGTACTGCCGACCGAGACCTCACCGGCCGAGTTGCTGGCACCGGTCTGGCCGTAGGCACCGGTGTAGCCGCTCTGCGCACCGACGCTGGCCACCGAACCTGCACCCAGTGCCACGCTGTTGCCGGCACTGGCGCTGGCGCCGTTGCCGACCGCCACACTGTTGGCACCGGCCGCACTGGCCTGCGGGCCGACCGCCACCGCCTCCGCCCCGGCCGCCGTTGCGGCCGCTGCCGTCGAGTTCACCGCCAGGTAGGCACTGCCACCGCCGCCGTTGGTGATGCGCTGGTTGAGGACCTTCAGCGAGCCGTCCACCGCAGTGAAGGCGGCGGTGACATTGTTGTAGTCGCCGCTGGTGAAAGTGCCATCGGTGGCGATGCTGGAGATGCTGAACTTCGGCGCGGTCCACACGTTGGTGGTGCCGTTGTACGCGGTGGTGCCACCGAAGTAGTTGGCGATGGTGCTGTGGGTGCTGAACAGCTGGTCGCCGGTGATGGCATCGCTGCTGCCGGCCAGGATGCTGCCGGCGGCGACGTTGGTGATCTTCACCGCGCCGGTGCCGGTGCCCGTCAGCGTCACGCTGTTGAGCACGTTGCCGCTGCCGTCGACGTCGTACTTCACGGCCAACTTGTCGATCTCGCCGGTCTGGTCGGCAACGTTGGCCAGCGAATTGCTGACCGCGTCGAAGGCGGTACCGACGTCGTTGTAGTTGCCCTTGGTAATCGTGCCGTTGGCGGCGACGTTGTTGATCGAGTAGGTCGGTGCGGTCAGCACGCCGCTGGCGTTGACCGCCGCGCCACCACCGAGGTGGGTGGCAACGGCCTGGTTGGCCGCAAACAGCTGGGCACCGTTGATGGCCTCGCTGCTGGTGGCACTGACCTGGCCCGGGCCCAGGTTGCGCAGCGTGGTGGCGGTGCCGCTCTGGCCCAGCGTGGCACTGGCGTAGTTGACGCTGCCGTCGCCGTTGAGGTCATAGCGCAGGGCGCCCTGCTCCGACGCCTGCAGCTGGCCCAGGTTGACCGCATCGGTCGCGGCGGTACCGGCGGCCATGTTGGTGACCTGGCGTTCGGCACCCGCCGCACCGATGGACACGCTGTTGGCACGGTCGGCCAGGCTGCCGGCACCCACCGCGATACTGTTGGCGGCGGTGGCGCGGGCGTTGGTACCGACCGCGATCGAGTCGGCGCCGGTGGCCAGCGCCTCGGTACCGGTCGAGTTCACCCGCAGGTACCTGGTGCCACCGTTGCGGATATCGGTGATCTGCGTGTTGAGATTGACCAGCGAGCCGTCGACCGCGGCGAAAGCATCAGTGGCGTTCTCATACAGGCCCTTGGCGATGGCGCCGCCGGTGGAGATGGTGCTGATCTCGAACAGCGGTGCAGTGAACGCGCCGCTGGCCGGATCGAAGGCCGCGCGGCCGCCGAAGAAGCTGGCGATGGCAGCATTGGTCGCCGCCAGCTGGCCGCCATTGACCGCTTCCAGGCTGCCGGTGGTGACCGCACCGCCGGCCAGGTTGCCGATGGTGGTGGTGCCGGTGCCCGCGCCAAGCGTGACACGACGGTAGTTCGGATTGCCGCCGGCATCCAGGTCGTAGGTGACGGCGGCATCGGCCACGCCGTTGATCAGGCTGATCGCGCCCTTCAACTGGGCTACGTTGACCACATCGGTGTTGACGCTACCGGCAGCCACGTTGGTGATCTGGCGCTCGCCACCACCGGCGGTGCCCACCGACACTTCGCCCGCCGAAACCTGCGGAGCAGTCAGGCCGTAAGCACTGTAGCTGGCCTGCGCGCCGCGCAGTGCGGCCGAGCGGTAGCCCAGTGCGACCGAGTTGGCCTGGTTGGAGGTGGCTTCAGCACCGAGCAGGGTCTGCCCGTTTGCGGTACCGACGGCACTGTCGCCGACGATCACCGAATGGCCCATGCGCGCAGCGTAGTCCGCGGTCGGTACACCGGTCGGGTTGCTCGGGTCGTTGACCCCATCACCCGGGAAGGCGACGTTGGCATCGACCTTCGGCAATTCGTGCCGTGCATTGGCACCGATCACCACTTCCTTCGAACCGTTGGCGAAGGCGCCATCGCCCATCAGCACCTGGTAGTCCTGCGCGGCGTTCACGGCCCAGCACGAGATGTCAGCCAGGGCGACGTCCAGGCACTTGGCGGCCCACGCCGGCGAGTCCTTCGGCAGCAGCAGGCCCAGCAGGCCGCCCGGATTGCCGTTGTTGATGTTGTAGATGTAGCTGTCGGAGGTAACGCCACCGATCAGGGTCAGGTGCGAGCTGCCACCGGTAGCGGCACCGCCCAGCCCGTTGAGGGTGCTGCCGACCGGCGACAGGTTGACCACCGGCAGGCCCAGCACATTGACCGTCGAGTAGGTCTGCATCACGTTGGCATTGCTGAGCTTGAGGTTGCCGTTGCTCAGGTAGCCATCGCCACCGAACAGGCTGGTGGTGGTCGGGCCGATCAGCTGCCCGACATTGCCGACCAGGCCGCCGGTGCCGATGATCAGGCCCGCGTTCGGATCGGCCGGAGCCGGCGCCTTCGGGCTGGTGGGCGGGATCGCCGAGGGCTTGGTCAGGCCGAGGCCACCGAGCGTGCCGCCGACCAGGCCGCCGACCGCGCTGCCCAGATTGCCGAGGGTGCCATTGAGGTTGCCGTTGAGCAGGTTGCCCACGGCACTGCCGACGTTGCCGAGCGTGTTGCCCAGCAGGCCACCCAGGCCAGTGCCGGAGCCGGTGGCGCCATTGAGCAGACCGCCGACGGAACCGACGGTGTTGTTGAGCGTGCCGCCGACCGCAGTGCCGACGCTGCCAACCGTGCCGCCTACGGCGCCGCCCACGCTGCCGACCGTGCCATTGAGGGCGCCGCCGACCGCACCACCGACGGTGCCTACGGCGCCGTTCAGTGCGCCGCCTACGGCGCCTACAGTGTTGTTGAGTGTGCCGCCTACGGCGCCGCCCACGCTGCCGACCGTGCCATTGAGGGCGCCGCCGACCGCACCACCGACGGTGCCTACGGTGCCGTTCAGTGCGCCGCCAACGGCGCCCACGGTGTTGTTGAGCGCGCCGCCCACGGCACTGCCGACGCTGCCGACCGTGCCATTGAGGGCTCCGCCGACCGCACCACCGACGCTGCCTACGGTGCCATTCAGTGCGCCACCCACGGCGCCTACAGTGTTGTTGAGCGTGCCGCCTACGGCGCCGCCCACGCTGCCGACCGTGCCATTGAGGGCACCACCGACCGCGCTGCCGACCGTACCGACGGTGCCGTTGAGCGCACCACCGACTGCATTGCCTGCGGCGCCGACCGCACTACCCACCAGCCCACCGACACCCAGTGCGCTGTTCTGCGCCGCAACCGTTGCCTGGCCGGCCAGTTTCAGATTGCGATCGGCAACCACTTCCTGGCCATTCGGCGCCTGCACGCGCACCTTGCCGGCAGCACCAGCATCAAATGCTGCGGTGATCGCGCGATCGTGGGTTTCTCCCGGCAGTTCCTCCTTGGCGGGCAGCGTGATCGCCGCCGTCGCCTTTACCTGGCCCTGGGCGTCGATCTGGTGGCCTGCCACCTTCAGCTTCGAATCCAGCGCCCCATCCACAGAAGCCTTCAGACCCCGCAGTGCGCCCGCCGGCGCGCCGCTGATGCCGGCGGCCGCCTTTGCACCGGTATCGATTGATGCCACCTGCCCGCCGCCAAGACCGATGTTGGCATTCGCTCGGACATCAGCGGCAAGCCTTGGCACGGCGACCTGCTTCGGCGCTGTGTTCGCGGCCAGCTTGACCTGCACGGAGGCCGGCAGCACGTCACGCACCACCGGCAGCGACGCGGTGCTCAACTGCAGGCCGACGCGCGCATCCGCGCTGATCGCCGGGCTGCTCTGGGCCTGGCTTGCGGCAGCCGCGAGGGCTACCTCGGCATCGACCTTGACTGGCATCGGCTGGGTGTACTTGGCTGCAAGAGCCTGCAGATCACGCAGCGACTGATTGGATTCGGATGCTCCCGCGTGGCCACTGGCCAGCACGCACAGCAGTGCCAGGGCGAGCGTGGTGGGCATCAGCAGGAAGGCGCGCGGATCCCGCGCGGCGCTGCCGCCGCTGTCGCCGGTGGCCAGTTCCGAGGCCACAACCAGAGCATTGAGCTGGCGGTTCCATACACGCCGGTAGATGCGATTCATGAGCACTTCCCCCGTAGGCGAACAACTTGAATGTCAGTGGACTTGCCGTTAGGCAGGTGACTGACATTTCAGCGTTTGCAACGGTGGCTGCGCACTTCATTCCGGCACGGCAATCGTGCATTCCGGCAAATCCACGGCCGGAATCGGCAGCGGGCTATGCAGAAGCGGCAACGATATCGGCAAGCACATGGGCAATTCCGGCAGAAACCACCCCGAAACCCTTGCGGCGCTTGATTCAGGCCGGCTGGCCGATCTGCGCGGGAGCGCGCATCAGCGTATCGCGCGGCAGCTCGCCGAAAACCTTGCGGTAGTTGTCGGCAAAGCGGGAGAGGTCCCATAGGCCACAGCTGAGGGCGATCGCCTTCACCGAACGGCGGCTGGAATCGGCCATGGACAGGCTGCGGCAGGCAGCGCACAGGCGCAGCATCGACAGATAACGGTTGGGCGAAGTTCCGAACAGGTCCTCAAAGGCATAGCGCAGGCCGCGTTCGCTGACACCCGCCGCGTCGCATATCTCGTTCATGTAGATATTGCGGCGCAGGTTGAGCCGCATGAAGTTCTCCGCCCGCTGCGCGATCAGATAATGCGTGCGCCGGGCGCGGCTGCAACCGGGCCGATCGGCGGCGCCTGCGCCGAGCAGGGCCTGCACGTGCTCGTGCAGCAATCGTTCGGTTTCCTGCGGCTGCAGGCCAGCGCCCTGGCCGAGCTGAAGATGCAGCTGCTGATAATGATGGGCGAGTGGTGCCGAATCGTTCGCCAGATTGAACAGAGAAAGTGCCTGGCCCGCGGGCGGTGTGCTGCGCAGGCTCAGTTCGGTCAACTTGCGTTGCACCCGTGCGACCGGCACCAGCATCAGGGTCATGTGCGTACCGGGGCTGAGCGTAAACTCGCTGATGCCTTCGGGCATCACCGTCAGCGCCATCCCCGGTGCAAGCGGCACCCCGTGGCACCAGCTCAGTGTTTCATCGGTGGCGTGCAGATACCCCAGCATCGCCCAGTCGGGTGGCAGCATGAAGCGGCCACGACAGTGGAAACCGCAACTGATGCTGCAGAACAGGGCTTCCTCATGCACGCGCGAAGCGAAGGCCGCCCGCGGCCCGTTGCCATCGAGCAGCAGCAGTTCGACATCGCACACGCGAAGTACGCCGCCCAGCGTCGCCAGATCGATCGATCGCAGGCCGCTGTCGTCGCTGTCTTCTACCCCACCATCGACCATGACAGTGTCGTCCCCCCGTTGATCCGCAACTCGCTGCGGCCCCCACTGCCTGACAGGGCCACACCATTCCTCCAGGAACCTTCGCCATTGCCGGGATTGCCTCGGCCGGTGCCGCGCGACCAACCCGGTTGAAAGCAGCAACGTGAGAGCGAGTATGCCCGATAATCATCGAAGGTAAACCCGAACTCCGCATTGACGAAAATAGATACAGAGATGAAGAAAATGTCGTCGCCAGTGGCACGATATTCGCATGCATCATTTGCGCCATCACAATATCTGCACGTCGATGAATCGTTTTGCCAGCGAACGGATACGCGTCACAGAAACAACCTGAAAGTTTAAGGGCTGCCGCGTTTCTGCCGAATTTGCATATAGGTTCCAGTTGCAGCCAACCGCCATTCAGGCAAAGTCGACGACACGGTGATCCGGTCGCTTCAAAAACGACCACACCTGGGGGAGCGTATGACCACGACCGTATCGCAGAACAGTTCGACCGCCGGCGCATCGCCGCGTGGTTGCGACGTTGCGGCCGGCATTTCCCCCGGGGCAGATCACCAGGAATGAGCACGGCGGGTCATTCCCGTCATGCCACCCCGCCAGGATGTGCGGGGCCCACGGACGATCCCGGCGGAGCCGGGCCACCGCCCAACAGGTGTCCTGCATCTGCAGACAACAAGTAGAGGGAGACAAGGCCATGAACGCATCCATCCGCAAGTTCCTGAAGGAAGAAGATGGCGTCACCGCGCTCGAGTACGGGCTGCTGGCCGCCGTCATCGCCGGCATCCTGATCGCGGTCGGCAACAAGGAGATCAAGGGGTTCTTCGAGACGCTGTTCAAGAACCTCTCCGACCTTGCCACCAAGGCCTCCGGGTCGGCACCTGCGACCAGCGGTGGCGGCTGAGCCTGCGCGCATCGCACATCCCTGCAGCGGTGCTGGGATGTGCCGGTGGCAACTGCAGGCTGTCCAATGACGGACGACGGAGTGTGTGATGACGTTGCTGGGACTATTGGCCATCGGCGTGTGCCTGCGGATCGCGATCAGCGATCTGTATGCCCGCCGGGTGCCCAATGCCTGGCTGTTGTCTGCGTCCATCATTGCCATCGCATTGATCATCGCGGGGCAGTTCAGCACGCCGCGCCAGCCGTGGCCTGCCCACGCGGCGGGCGCGGCGCTCGGCCTGGTCGCCCTGCTGCCGTTCTATGCCATCCGCTGGATGGGCGCCGGTGACGTCAAGTTCTTCGCGGTACTGGGGCTGATGCTGGGCTGGAAAGCCCTGCTGCCGATCTGGATGGTGGCCAGTCTCGCGGCCGGCCTGCACGCGGCAGTGATCATTGTTGGCCGCCGCCTGGGCGTGATGCTGCCCACGGGCCTTCAGATGCAGGTCAACCGCGCCAGCAGCCAATGGCAATCGCACCCCGCCCTGCGCGACATGCAGGCCGCGCGCCAGGGACGACATGGCATTCCCTACGCAGCCTACCTGGCCATCACCGGCATCGGCTGGGTCCTGGCAAGCGTCTATGGAGGTGTGGCATGAACATCCGCGATCCACGGCGTCAACGCGGTGCAGCCAGCATCGAATTTGCCCTGATGCTCATGCTGGGCCTGCTGCCACTGCTGATGTTCACGTTCTCCGGCGTGATGATCATGGCCGCGCAACAGACATTGGCGACGGCCTCGGCCGAGGGCGCTCGCGCTTCGTTGCGCTATGGCAGCGCCAATGAACGGCGTACCGCAGCCTGCGTAGCAGCCCGCAGTTCGATGCAGTGGCTGTTGAAATTCTCTGGACAGGGTGTCGACTGCAGCAATGGCGGCAGCAACGCAATCGTTGTCTCCGCGCAGGCACCCTGCGCCGGCCTGGCCACTGCCCAGTGCATGACGGTGACCGTCAGCTACGACTACGCCAGCCATCCCTTCCTGCCGGGCACCGCCACGCTATACAAGTGGGTGATGCAGGCCCCCATCCGTAGTGTCGCGGTCGCCCAGCTCGACCTCGGCAGCGGCAACTGACCATCGGCACAGGAGACGGTTCCATGCTCAAGTTGACCCGCATCGCTGCCGTCGCCCTTATCGGGCTGGCCGTGCTGCTGGCGGTGATCGCCTTGATGATCGGGCGCAAGCAGGCCGCGCCGGCCACGGTTGCCCCGGTCGCGCAGAGCGAAGCCCAGGCGATCACCGTGGTAGAGGCGGTGGCACGACTGCCGGCCGGCGAACCGATCTCTGCCAATGGAGTGCGCCTTGCGCAGCGGACCACGCCGGTAGCCGGTGCTGCCACCAGCATCTCGGCCGTGGTCGGCAAGGTACCGGTGCAGGACATCGCCGAGGGCACCGCCATCAGCAGCGGCGCCCTGGCACAGGGATTCTCGCTGCAGCTGCGCCCGGGCGAACGCGCGCTGGCCATCCCGGTGGACGAACTGGTCGGCGCCGGAAACCGCATCCTGCCGGGTGATTTCGTCGATGTCTTCCTCAACCTGCGCAATGCCCAGCCCAACGCCAGCGGTCCGGCAGAGGCCGCGCAGACCCGCCTGCTGCTGTCGCGGCTACGCGTGCTCAGCTACGGTCAACAGGACATCGCTCCGGTCACCGGCGATGCCGTCGCCGGCAACGAAGGCGATACCCGCAACGATCCCCGCGCCGCCGACATCACCGGCAATGGCAGCAACCATGGCTCGGGCAACGAGACCACCCAGCCGGCACGCAGTGCGGTGCTGGCAGTGCCGGTAGCCGATGCCAACCGGCTGCTGCTGGGTGCGCAGCAGGGAAAGCTGTTCCTTGCCCTGCGCAACCCGGCCGATACGGGGCAACCCGACCTTGCACTGTTTCCACAGGCGCGTGGCGTGATCGATCCCGTGCGTGGCCTCGATGCCGAACAGCAGCTCGCACTGCAGCGGCCGGAGAACCACGCCTTCGCCGGCATCGATGGTGATGCCCTGGCCGGCCGCGGCAACAGCGCAGCCCGCAGCAACCCGCAGCCCCCGGTGCATGCGCCGGCGGCTCGACGCAGCGCACCGCGTGCGTCGGGCATCGAGATCATCCGTGGCGACAGCTCCGCCCCCCGCGGTTCCCTTTGACCTGCATCGAGCGCACCCATGACCGAACGCCGCCGCCCACGCCCCTCCCCCCGCCAGCGCTGGCTGGCCCTGCTGCTGGTGCTGCTGGCTCCGGCAACAAGCGTGGCCGCAGACGATCTCGTGTTGCAGGCGCGTGAGCAGCGCCCGTGGACGCTTCCGGCCGATCTGGAGCGGGTCGCCATCGCCGACCCAGGCGTCGCCGACATCGTGATGCTGCGTGGGCAGCGCCAGGCCCTGCTGGTCGGAAAAGCGCCGGGTACGACGACCCTCCTGCTGTGGCACCGCAAGCAGGCCGAGCCGCAACGCCTGCAGGTGCGGGTGCAGAGTGCCGTGCAGGGCGCGGCAGACGCAGGCTCCAACGGGCTGGTGTTCACCCAGCAGGACAACCAGGGCCTGCTGCAGGGAAGCACCGATAGCGTGCTCTCGCACATGCAGGAACAGAAGACCGCGGCCATGGCGCTGGGCAAGGACGGGCTGCTTGCCGACGCGTCGACGGTCAGCAGCGGCGGCGTGGTGCAGGTCGAGGTCAAGGTGGTCGAATTCAACAAGACCGCGTTGAAGCAGATCGGCATCAGCTTCCAGAACCGCAATGGCAGCTTCGCCTACGGCTTCGCCCGCCCGGGCGGCCAGTTGCCGGGCAACACCGGCATCCTGCCGGGCATGAAGGAAGGCAACTCCGGCAACGAGGCCGAGTCGCCCATTTCTTCGGCGTTCCGGCTGGTGTTCGGCTCGACCAAGGGCCTGTGGAACGCCGATGTCGACCTGTTGCAGAGCAACGGCATGGCGCGCGTGCTGGCCGAACCTACCCTGGTCGCATTATCCGGCCAGAGCGCCAGCTTCCTGGCTGGCGGCGAACTGCCGATCCTGGAGCCGCAGGGCCTGGGCACCACCACCATCACCTATAAACCGTTCGGCATCGGCCTGACGGTGACACCAACGGTACTGGCCCCCAACCGCATCGCGCTGAAGGTCGCACCGGAAGCCAGTGATCTGGACTACAGCAACGCCATTGCCCTCAATGGCGTGCAGATTCCCTCGATCACCACGCGCCGTGCCGACACCACGGTCGAACTGGGCGATGGCGAGAGCTTCGTGATCGGCGGCCTGGTCAGCTCCAATGTCGTCTCCAACGTCGGCAAGATCCCGCTGCTGGGCGACCTGCCGATCATCGGCTCGTTCTTCCGCAACTTCGACTACAAGCGCCAGGACAAGGAGCTGGTGATCATCGTCACGCCGCGGCTGGTGCAGCCGCTGGCGCGCAACACCGAGCTGCCGTTGCCTGGCGAACGCGAGGCCAAGCCGCACATGCCCGAATGGGGCGCCTGGCTGCTGGGTCCCATCAGCCAGGACCCGGTACCCGGCTTCTCACGCTGATTCCATGATGCCTGCGATACCACGCCCATGCCCTACGCCACTGCCCAGCCGCTGCATCCGCAAGGACCGCCGATGAATCTGGTCCTGTACGGAATGGATCGCGAACTGCTGCCCCGGCTGGCGGCCAAACTGCCGCCGACCACTACCCTGCACTGGCAGGACAGCAGCGCGCCGACCTCCGCTCTGGACCTGCAACGCGGGCCGCAGAGCCTTGTGCTGCTGGATTTCCGCCCTGAACATGCCGCCGCCTCCAGCGTGCTGGCGCAGCAACTGCAACAGACCGAACCGGATCTTGCATTGGTTGCCGTCGGTGCCACCAGTACCGGCCAGGTGGAAGGCATCGTCATTGCATTGCGGGCGGGCCTGCGCGACGTGCTGGACCTGGACAGCGACAACGTCGGCATCGAGGCCGCGCTGCGCCGCGCGCTGTCGCCACGACCGGCTGCCGCCGCGCAGCACGCGCACAAGGCGCGCCTGATCGTACTGCTGGGCGTGCGCGCCGGAGTGGGCACCAGTACGCTGGCCGCGCATCTTTCGGTGCTGGCACAGCAGACCCGTGCGCTGGCGCAGGGCGAGGCACTGCAGCAGGACGGCCTGCTGATGGAGCTGGCCCAGCCTTCGGGTGACCTCGCGCTGTACCTCAACCTGGACAGCCGCTTCCATTACGAAGACGCGCTGCGCAACGCCAGCCGCATCGACGCCACCCTGGCCCGCACTGCGATGGCTCGCCATGACACCGGCCTGGTGCTGCTGGACCGCGCCAGCGGCAGCGATGCGGTGCCGCCATCCGATCCGGCTGCGCTGCTGCAGCGCCTGCGCCACGTATTCGCCAGCGTGCTGTGCGATGCCGGTGGCTGCCCGCTGCGGCAGCTACCGCCGCTGTTGCTGGACCAGGCCGACGAGATCTGGCTGGTCACGGACGCCTCGATCGCCACGCTGGTATCGCTCGACCAGGCCTTGAAGCACCTGGCCGGCCAGCGCGAACGGGAGAAGCGCCTGCAGCTGGTGATCAACCGCCACGACGACAGCAGCGGCATGAGTCCCGACCAGATCGCACGCCGATTCGAAGTGCCACTGCTGGCCACGCTGCCCGAACGCCCGCGCGTGCGCCTGGCGGCCAGCCAGGGACATCTGCTGCTGCAGGACGCACCGCGCGACCCCTACCTGCGTGCCCTCGCCCCGCTTGTGTCGCGCCTGGATCCGGCTGCCTGCGCGGTCCAGGCCCATGGCCTGCGGGAAAGACTCTCCCTTGCCCTGGGTGGATCGCAATGGAAGACAAGGTAACCCCGTTCCCGCATGCCGCCACCCGCCCGGTGCTGCCCGACAGCGCCCCGGCCCACCTGCCGTTCGCGCAGACCGAGCAGTACCAGAAAGTGCTGTCGGCCGCCCATGAGCACCTGCTCAACAGCATCGAGGACGAGCGCATCGACATCGATTCCTGGGCCCCTGACACCATCGCCCGCTGGGTGCAGGTGCAGACGGTGGGCTTCATCCAGGAATGGCGCATCCCGATCAACGAGGAGGAGATGCAGGTGGTGGCCGAAGGCCTGGTCAAGGAGCTGACCGGCTTCGGCCCGCTCGACGACCTGCTGCACGACCCGACGATCGAGGACATCCTGATCAATGGGTTCAAGGATGTGCATGTCTCGCAGGGAGGACAGCTCAAGCGCGCCACCCAGCGTTTCACCGACGACACCCACCTGCTGCGCATCCTTCGCCGCATCCTCGCGCCGCCGGGCCGCCGACTGGACGACTCCAACCCGATGGTCGATGCGCGCCTGCCCAACGGCGGCCGCCTCAACGCGATCATCTCGCCGCTGGCAGTGGATGGGCCGATGGTCTCCATCCGCAAGTTCCGCAAGGATCCGTTCACCCCCGACGAGCTGCTGGCCAAGGGCACCTTCGATGCGCCGATGCAGGCGCTGCTGAAGGCCATGGTGCTGGGCCGCTGCAACATCCTGGTGTCCGGCGGCACCAGTTCCGGCAAGACTTCACTGCTGAACGCACTGGCCAGCTACGTGCCGCCGAACGAACGCGTGATCACCGTCGAGGACACCGCCGAACTGTCACTCAACCACCCGCACGTGGTCCGCCTGGAAAGCCGCATCGGTGGCGCCGAAGGCCATGGCGCGGTGAGCATCCGCGACCTGGTCCGCAACAGCCTGCGCATGCGCCCGGACCGTATCGTGGTCGGCGAGGTGCGCGGCGCCGAAGTACTGGAAATGCTGCAGGCGATGAACACCGGCCATGACGGCTCGATGGCGACCATCCATGCCAACTCTCCGCGCGACTGCCTGTACCGCATCGAGATGCTGGCCGGCTTCGCCGGGTTCCAGGGCAGCGAGGACAGCCTGCGCCGGCAGATCGCCAGCGCCATCGACTTCATCGTGCAGATCTCGCGGCTGGGCAGCGGCCGGCGCGTGCTGGTCTCGATCACGGAAATCACCGGTGTCAGTGACAACCTGATCACGACCCAGGAAATGTTCCGTCACGAACTGCAGATCGATGGCAACGGCAAGGAAATCGATCGCTGGATCGGACTGGGCTTCCACCCGCATTCGCACAAGCTGGAGCCGTTCCGGCAGCAGTTGCGCGAATCGTTGTACGGAGACTTCTGAGCATGGGCACGGGCCTGATGCTGGGTGTACTGAGCATCATCTCGGTGCTGCTGGCGCTTGCGGTATGGCTGTGGGGCACCGCCAGCAACCGGGAGCAACGCCAGGCTTCGCTGCAGCACGCCGAGCAGCAGCTGGCTCGCGGAGGCGCCAGTGGCGGAGCCCCGGCCGGGGCATCCGTAGCCGCCGCCAACGACCCGGCGCGACCGGCAAGTGCCGGGCGCCGGGTGTTGCCGCTGGACGGCCTGCTGCAACGTGCGGGCCTGCAGACGGGTTGGAAGCTGCCCATCATGGTGCTGGTGCCGGGACTGGTGCTTTCGGTCGTGGCCATGCTCAGGCTCGGTACGGCGTGGATGTTCCCCCTGACCCTGCTGCTGTACCTGCTGGCCTGCTGGCTGTGGGTCATGCGCCGCACCACGAAACTGCGTGCACAGCTGCTGCACCAGCTGCCCGACTTCCTCGACAACCTGGTGCGGCTGACCGCGCTCGGCAACAGCCTGCAGGCTGCCTTCCAGGTGGCATCGATGCAGACCAGCGCGCCGCTGCGCGGACTGCTGGACACCACCGTGCGCTACGCGCGCAGCGGCATGGACCTGGACCGTGCCCTGAGCCTGGCGGCACAGCCCTACCGGATGGATGTGCTCAAGGTGCTGTCCGTCGTGATCGGTGTCAGCGTACGCATCGGCGGACGCTCCGATCAGATCCTGCAGCGCATGGGCGATTTCATGCGCGACCTGGAGCAGGCCCAGCAGGAGCTGGCCGCGACCACGTCGGAAACGCGCATGTCAGCCTGGGTGCTCGGCCTGCTGCCACCGGCCAGCGCGGTGCTGATGGCCATATCGAGCCCCGAATTCTTCCAGCCGGTGCTGCACGATCCGCTGGGTCACAAGATCCTGTTGATCGCGCTGGGGCTGGAGCTGTTTGGCGCGTTCCTGCTCTACCGCCTGGCCAAGTCGCTATGACCACCCGGATCCGCCACGGAGGTACCCGATGAGTGCCAGCACCTGGTTTGCCCTGTCGCTGCTGGTTCTGGCCGCCGGTGTTGCCCTGCTGGGCATCGCCGGATGGGTACGCAGCCATCGCGAACAGCGCACTTCGGCCACCTTGAAGACCGCACTGCAACCGCGGGAGGAGGCGCGCGACACGGAGGCCGCGCGCCGTGATTCGCTGGGTTGGCTGGAACGCTTCGGGCGCGCGCTCAGTGGCGGCCGCCTGGAATCTGCATTGCTGGCCAATGAAGACCGGCTGCTGCTGGACCTGGCGGGCTGGAACACACGTCGTGGCACCGCCATCTATCTTGGCCTGCGCCTGCTGCTGGGCGTGCTGGTGCTGGTGCTGGCCCTGGCGTTCAGCAGCACCCAGGGGCTGGCCAGGATGATGGTTGTGATCGGTGCGCTCGCGGCAGGCCTGCTGCTGCCGAAGTTCATCCTCTCTTCGTGGGTGAAGCGGCGCCGGCGCGCCGTCGACAACGAGCTGCCCCTGCTGATCGACCTGCTGCGCCTGCTGCAGGGCGTGGGCTTCAGCATGGACCAGAGCCTGCAGACACTGGGCGACAAGCTGCGCGACGCGTTGCCGGTGCTTGGCGGCGAGTTGCAGGAGGCCAATGTCGCGTACACCCATGGCCGCACGCGCGCGCAGTCCCTGCGCCGGCTGAGCGAGGTCTACGCGGATGATGACCTGACCAGCCTGATGCAGTTGATCCTGCAGGTGCACGCGCATGGCGGCGCAGTGCAGGAACCACTGCGGCAGTTCAGCATCCGGTTGCGCGAACAGCGCCGCAACACCCTGAAGGAAAAGGTTGGCAAGCTCTCGGTGAAGATGACCGTGGTGATGATGCTGACCCTGCTGCCAGCGCTGATGCTGGTTCTTGCCGGACCGGCGCTGGTCGCGCTGGCCACCACCATGTCCAAGATGGGATCGCCCTGATGCCTGCCCTGCGCACCTCCTGCCTGTTGCTCGCCCTTGCCGCCGTCGCCAGTGGTTGTGCGTCGACCACGCCGAAGTACCTGCGCGCGCCCAGCCTGGCCGCGCCCGAACCGGCGCCGCAGGACAGCCGCAATGCCTACCTGGAACTGATCGGGCGCATGCAGCAGCAGGGTGCCTGGTATGCCTCGCTGGCCCACGTCGATGCCTTCCGCCAGCGCTATGGCGACCCGCCGGCGTTGCGCCTGCTGCAGGCCGACGCCCTGCGCGAGACCGGCCAGGCCGACGCTGCCATCGCCCTGTACCACGAGCTCTCCAGTGGCCCGCAGGCCGCTGCCGCCGCACACGGCCTGGGCCTGATCGCCGCGCGCCGTGACGATGATGGCGGCAGCGAGGAGGCACTGGCCCGGGCCACGCAGCTGCAGCCCTTGAACACCGATTACCTGGGCGATCTCGGCTATGCACGTCTGCGTGCAGGTCAGTTCGAACAGGCGCGTGAACCGTTGGCCAAGGCGCTGGAGCTGTCTCCAGGCAATGCCAAGGCCACCGCCAACCTCGCCCTGTGGGCGGAGCTGCGTGGCGACACCACCACTGCAGAGCGCCTCGCCGGACAGGCCAATCTCAACGAGGACACCCGCCGCAGCATCCAGCAACAGGCCGCGCAGATCCGTGCCCGCCTGCAGCAGCGCCAGGCCGCCGCGGCAGCTGCCGCAGTCGTGCCGGCCCCCGCGCGTGCTACCGCCAGCGATGCCGGCAGCAACCGGCCCGGCGCCACGCGACTGGCGGCGGAACCACGCCGCGACAGCCGCGATGAGCGCGATCCGCAGCGCCTGCCGCCCTCGATGCTGGAACGCTTCAGCACCTCCGATCAGCCGAACGGAAACACTCCATGAGCGCCATGCCCCTGACCCGACACCTGTTGCCTGCACTGGCCTGCCTGCTGTTGACCGGCGGCGCGCAGGCGCAACAGCAACCCCTGACCGGGCAGATGCTTGGCGGCAGCACGCCCGCTGCGCCGGCTTCGCAGCCGCTGCAGTCCGAGTCACTGGCCACCGTGGACCTGGCGACCCCGCCGGCACCGGTGCCGCAGGCGGCGCCTGCAGCGGTCGCCACCACCGACGGCAACGCTGCAGCCGCGCGACCCGGCCGCGGCCAGATCGGCGACACCACGCGCGACCTGTTCCACCTGCAGGCATCAGGGCAGCAGGCCGGGCAACGCCTGCCGATCCTCGGCGACCAGGCCACGTTGAGCTACGCCCGCTACATGAAGAGCTTCGAACACGAGATCCCGGACTTCTTTGAAACCGATGTCGCCAAGTCCAAGGGATCATCCTCATCGGGACGCTGAGGTAGGCCATGAAACGCCCACGCCAGTTCAGTTTCGGCCGCCCACGCGGCGGCATGTCGGTCACCATGATGCTGGTCATGCTGGCGCTGCTCGCCATGCTGGGCCTGGTAGAGATCGGCTATCTGTTCTGGGCCAAGCGTGACGCACAGAAAGTCGCGGACCTCGCTGCACTGGCCGGTGCACAGCGGCTGGAGCTGTGCACGTCTGACAACAGCGACAACAGTGCAGCGCGGCAGAGCGCGGTCACCCAGAACAGGTTTGCAGGCACCGTGCAGATCCGCTGCGGCAACTGGAGCGCCATACGCAGCACGTCGAACCGCTTCGTCACCACCGTCGATGCCAGCAACCCGCGCAATGCCGTGCAGGTAGTCGCGCAGCGCAGCGTGCTGCCGTTCTTCGGCCAGAACACCGGCCTGCCCACCGTCAGCGTGGAGGCCGTAGCCCGCCGTTCGGAGCCCACTGCAGTATTCGCGGTCGGTTCGCAGCTGCTGCGCACCAATGGCGACTCGGTACTGTTGTCGACCCTGCGCCTGGTCGGCCTGGATGTGACCAACGCCACCGTGCTGTCCTATGACGGCCTCGCCCAGGCCAACGTCACGCCGTCGGGCCTGCTCAAGGCGTTGAACATCCCGGTCAGCGCCAACCTCAGCGTGGCTGACTTCAACCGGCTGCTGTCGGTCAACAAGGTCTCGCTGGCACAGCTGGTCGATGCCACCGCCACCGTGGTCGGCCGCGACAGCACCGTGGGCGTACAGCTGCGTGCACTGTCCGATCTGGTCGCCACCCAGCTGGACATCAACAAGCTCAACATCGTGCTGGGCAGCCAGTCCGGTGGCGGCGGTCTGTTCGCCGAAGTGGTCTCGCCCGATGGCACGATCGGCAGCGCGCTGGAAACGAAGGTCAACGTGCTCAACCTGATCAGTACCGCCATCTCCATCGCCAACGACGGCAATGGCGTTGCGGTGAAGGGACTGGACCTGCTGGGCATCAACATCCAGGCCGGCGTGGTGGAACCGCCCTCGATCGCCATCGGTGGCGTCGGCACACGCGCGTACAACGCGCAGGTGCGGCTGATGGTGGACGTGGACAGCAACAACCTGTTCGCGGTGGGCCCGTTGCTGAACCTGCTCGGCACGCGCCTGCACCTGCCTCTGCATGTCGATGTCGCCAACGCGATGGGCACGCTGACCGGTATCCAGTGCGGCGCCAGTCCACCGAAGGCCACCATCCAGGTCGATTCGTCGGTGCTGCGCGCCTGCGTCGGTAATGTCGACCCGGCGCAACGCTTTTCCAGGAGCAATGTCTGCGACGCCACCCTGAAGAACGAGCAGTTGCTGAGACTACTCGGACAACCCTTGATCAATGACAGGATCACCCTGCCCGCCCTGACCAGCTCCCAGAACCTGACCCTGGCCGCCGGCGAGACCGCCTCGACCCGGATCAACCCGCTGGCAGTAGGGAACGCGGTGTCTGACCTGGTCAATGAACTGCTGCGCGTGCTGTCAGGCATGCTCAGCTCACCCAAGCAGGGCATGAGCGCCAACGACACTGCCAAGGCACTGGCCGACCGCTACCTGCAGGCGGCCTTCCCGCCGAACACCCGCTATGAGGTGGACAAGTTGATTCCACTGCTGCGCGATGGCGACGCAAGCCGGCAACTGGCCCCGCTCAACAGCTGGACCGTACCCGGAGGCCTGCCCTACGCCTGCGGCCTGCTGAACCTGGCCACCTGCCACAAGGACGGTCCGGTCTGGGACGCGTTCAAGGTGACCGTCACCGGCCAGGGACTGGGCGTGCTCGATGGGCTGCTGGGATCGCTGGTGGGCGGCCTGCTGATCAACCGCTGCGACAGCCTGCTGGGCAACCTGATCGACTACAACGGGTGTGTACGCAACAACCTGGCCTCGTACATCCAGACCGCGCCGGCCGGCTTCCTCGATGGTACCGGTGGAACCGGCGTCACCAATCCGGATGGCAGCGTGAGCTGCAGCGGCCTGCTGTGCACGCTGCTCAAGCCGATCCTGACCGCCCTGCGGCCGGTGCTCAACAGCGTCGGCACCCTGCTGACCAACCTGCTGGCGAGCGTGCTGGGCCTGGAACTCGGCCGCACCGACGTCAACGTGCAGTCGATCCAGTGCAGCGCGGCGCAGCTGGTCTACTGACCCGTGACGGGCGCCCTTGGCGGCGCCTGCGCCCATGCTAGACTCCCGGCGGGGAACCACCTTCATCTCAACCCACACTCATCCGTGGATGGTCTAGACATGCGAGAAACTTCAGGGGGCGCGGTCTTCGCCCGGCACGCGCGCGGCGCGGCACTGCTGGCCGTGGCCATGATGCTGGTGGCACCGGCGGCAATGGCTGCCCGTGGCGACCGCGAAGCAGCCGCAGAGCCGGCCGCACGCAGCGCGCCGGTGGTGCGCAACACCGTTGACGAGCTCAAGCAGCTGATGGATTCGCGCCAGCTGACCGAGCTGCGCACGACCTACAACGGCAACTATGGCGCCAGCCTGCTGTTCAACGCCAACACCCTGACCTATTACGTCGCCCTGTTCCAGGAGAAGAACTTCTGGCGGGTGATCAAGACCGATGCGGTCGACAACGCCGAGCGCGTCTACCGCACCTTTGCCCAGCAATCGGAACAGCTGGCGCAGGTCTACATCGATACGACCCGCCTGGAAGCCGGCAAGCGCTACACCGAGCGCCTGGTGGCCTACAACGAGGAGCGCCTGCGCACCCTGCAGCAGGAAATGGAACAGCAGCAGGCGCAGTCGGCCCAGGTCAGCGCGGCCCTGCAGCAGGCGCAGCAGCAGGCGGTCAGCCTCAGCACCGACGTGCAGAGCACCAACAGCCAGCTGGACGCCCTGCAGCGCCGCATCCAGATCCTGCAGGCCGAACAGGGCAACCCGGAACTGAGCCTGCCCAAGCCGGAAAGCGTGCCTTCGCCGGCACCGGCTGCCGCCAGCGACGGGCGCTGAAGGCCAGCGCACAGTAGTCCCGCACGACGGCGCCGTTGGGCGCCGTTGTCGTTTCCATCATTACCGGATTCAGCGGCACGCGTCGTACACCGCGTCATCGAGCTGCCGACGCTGTACGAAGTCCAGGCGCTTGGCCTTGGCCAGCACCTCCCCGCGGCGCTGTCGTGCGCGCTCACAGGCCCTGGGGTCCGTGCTGATGGGTATCAGCGCGGCCTGCGGCCGCCCCGAGCGCACGGTGCGCGGTCGCGCCGGCACCGCGCTGCCCGCGCCGGCCGGCTTTGGCACCGGTCCGCGTGACAGCGACTGCTCCTCGGGCACCTCCCAGCGCCATTCCGCATGCCCCTGGCAGGGTGTCTGCTGATAGACCGGATGTGGCCCGTCCACGCATTTATACACGTTGGTCTGCGCATGAACCGCCGTGACCAGCATCAGGCACAACAGTGGGCTGCATCGCATTCTCGGCATCGGGGGCTCCTCGACCAGCTGCCGCCATCGTCTGTGCGGTGGCCGCTTCGTGCCAGAGCGATACGCGTCACAGTCCGGGCAATCCAGCACAGCCGTGCAAGCCGTCCGATGTGCACTGCGATGTACTGCCGAAGGCACCGGCACCGCTGCCAGTGCCTTCCCTCCCTTCCGCCAAGGAACCCGCAATGAGCAATTACGTCACCGTCGCCGATGGCGCCCGCATCTTCTACAAGGATTGGGGCACCGGCCAGCCGGTCGTGTTCGCCCACGGCTGGCCGCTGTCGTCCGATGCCTGGGACCCGCAGATGCTGTTCATGGGCCAGAACGGCTTCCGCGTGATCGCCCACGACCGTCGCAGCCACGGCCGTTCGAGCCAGACCTGGGATGGCAACAACATGGACACCTACGCCGATGACCTGGCCGCGGTGATCGAGGCGCTGGACCTGAAGGACGCGATCCTGGTCGGCCATTCCACCGGCGGCGGCGAAGTGGCCCACTACATCGGCCGCCACGGCAGCAAGCGCGTGTCAAAAGTGGTGCTGGTCGGCGCCGTGCCGCCGCTGATGCTGAAAACCGACGCCAATCCGGCCGGTACCCCGCTGGAAGTATTCGACGGCATCCGCAAGGGCACGGGCGGTGACCGCTCGCAGTTCTTCAAGGACCTGAGCACACCGTTCTTCGGTGCCAACCGCGATGGCAATACCGTTACCCAGGGCATGCGTGATTCGTTCTGGCTGCAGGGCATGCTCGGCGGCGTCAAGGGCCAGTACGACTGCGTGCACGAATTCTCGGAAGTGGACTACACCGAGGACCTGAAGAAGATCGACGTGCCGGCGCTGGTGGTGCACGGCGATGACGACCAGATCGTCCCGTTCGATGCCTCGGCGAAGCTGTCCTCGCAGATCATCAAGGATGCCGAGCTGAAGGTGTACGCCGGTGCGCCGCATGGCCTGACCGTCACCCACGCCGACCAGTTCAACGCCGACCTGCTCGCGTTCGCGCGCAGCTGATGTACCGCGGCGGCGCTGCACCGGTGCCGCCGCCCCTTCGGTAGTGCCGGCCGCTGGCCGGCAACCCCGATCACCCATCGTGATCACACACAGCCGGCCAGCGGCCGGCTCTACCACCGGCGGGTCAACCGCCTCTGCTTCGGTAGTGCCGGCCGCTGGCCGGCAACCCCGATCACCCATCGTGATCACGCACAGCCGGCCAGCGGCCGGCTCTACCACCGGCGGGTCAGATGTCGGTGTGGTGATGCGGCACGGCGGCAGGCAGCGGGTCATGCCCACCCACGAAGTGACGCACCACGGGGGCACGCTCACCGCGATGCAGCTCCCGCAACACTTCCTGGATGGCCTTGTCATCAGCGGTGATGCGTTCGTGCTGGCGCAGGTGCTCCAGCCACGACGGGGTCACGAAATACTCCAGGTGGATGCCTGGACTGGCCACGTCCTCGACCACGCCCCAGACCACCGCGCCATCGCGGCGGCGGATCGTGCCCAGCGCGCGCATCTGCGACTGGAACGCGGCACGATCAGCACCGTCGATGCGGTACTCGATGGTGACCAGCACCGGGCCGCGATCGTTCGACACCGGCACCGACAGCTCGGGTGCGGGCCAATGCCCGGCCGGACGCAGGTTCAGATCCTCGGTGCCAGCAATCCGCACGCGCCACACCAGCAGTCCGCCGATCACCGCACCTGCGGCAGCCACCAGCAACGCCAGCTCCGGCGAGGTGCGCTGTGCCAGCGCGCCCCAGCTCAGGCCACCGGCCGCCATGCCGGCCGAGAACACCATGATGTACAGCGCCAGCGCACGCGCACGTACCCATGCCGGCACCGCCGTCTGCGCGGCGATCTGCAGCGACGACAGTACGGTGATCCAGGCGAAGCCATTGACCAGCATCACAGCCGGAAGCACGTACCAGCTGCGGGTCAGCGCCAGCCCGACCAGGCTGAGCGCCAGCGACAGCGTGGCCAGCAGCACCAGCAGGTCGCGATCCAACTGCGCGCGCAGCTTCGGCAGCAGCAAGGCACCACCTACGGCACCGATACCGATGCAGCCCAGCAGCATGCCGTACTGCCCCGCCCCACCCTGCATCTGGCCGCGTACCACCACCGGCAGCAGTGCATTCATCGCCGCAGCAAAGAAGAAGAAGCCCACCGACTTGATCAGCACGGCCTGCAGGCGTCCAGCGCGGCTGGCATAGCGCAGGCCCGCCTTCAGCCCTGCACCAAAGCCCTCCGGTGGCAGGCTGGATTGCTTGGGATCACGCTTCCAGCCCCACACCACGAACAGCATCGCGGCAAAGGTGATGGCATTGAAGCCGAACGCCCACACCGCACCCAGCTGCGCCACGATCACGCCACCAATGGCCGGGCCGATCGAGCGGGCGATGTTGATGCCGATCGAGTTCAGCGCCACCGCCGAGGCCAGCATCGGCTGCGGCACCAGCTCGGACACGATCGCGGCCTGCGCCGGCATTGCCATCGCTGCACCGCAACCCATGCAGAAGGTCAGCAGTACCAGCAGCTGCGGAGTCAGCATGTCCATCGCAGTCAGCGCCGCCATCACGGCCGCGACCAGCAGCATCCAGCCCTGGGTCGCCAACAGGTACCTGCGGCGATCGACGATGTCGGCCAGCGTTCCGGCGGCGAGTGCCAGCAGCACGATCGGCACCGTGGTGGCCGACTGCACCAGCGCCACCATCAACGGCGAACCGGTACGTTCGGCCATGACCCAGGCGGCCGCCACGTCATTGACCCAGGTGCCGATGTTGCTGGCCAGGATCGCCAGCCAGATCGAGCGGAACATCTGGATCTTCAGCGGGGACCAGGCACCTGCGGCCTGTACGGGGGGTTGCGACGCGCTTGCGTTCACCATTGCCATGCTCCAACGATCGAGGCGAACAGCGTGTCCTGGCCACCGGCCTGCTTCAGCGCAGGACCGGCATCGACCCAGGCCAGCTGCAGCTGCCATTGCCAGTGTTCGCTGGCCTGCCAGCGGGTTTCGGATTTGTATTGATTACCGATGCGGCGCGCAGCACCGGCACTGCCTGGCAACGCCACCAACGGCGCCGGCGTGGTATAGACCGCATCGGCGCGACGATGCTTCCAGGCCATCTGTACGCCCAGCTCCGTCGTCACCGTGTCGTGCAGGCGCAGGCTCAGGGTCGGCTGCACGTCCATCAGGTTGGCCGGGGCCAGCAGGCTGGCCTCGCTGAAGTAGGCCGATTTCGGGAACAGTGCATTGAAGGTTCCCAGGCGGCCGTCCCGCGGATTGCCATCGCCACTGGCGATGTCGGCCTTCAGCCCCAGACGCGGCTGCAGCGGCAGCTCCGCCCGGCGCCACCCTGTATCGGTGGCCAGCGTCCAGGCGCGGATATCGAGCGTGCCGACGGCCGTTCGCAGTTCACCGCCCTGCGCCACCAGCTCGCTGTTCCAGTCCAGTGCACCGGCCTGGCCGAACCAGCGTGTACCCACGGTCTGCCGGCGTTCGATGCCGGAGCCCGCCGCGAAGCGCGCACCCTCGCGGCGATAGTCGAGCAGATACAGGTCCCACTGTCCTGCGCCCTGCCCGCGTGCCGTGGTGGCGTAGGCGCCCCACAGGTGGGCACCGTGTTCCCCTCGATCATCAAAGGCGCCCGGCCGGTTCTGCACCGGTCGCAGTGCCATCAGATCAAGCGTGCCGAGGCGGCCCTTCCAGCCCAGGCGCGCACCATCGAAGGCCAGGCGGATGTTCGGCCCATCGCGCACCGACAACAGCCGTGAGCTTCCGTAGCCGGCTTCCTGCCGACCGAGCTGCAGGTGGAAGCCGCTGCGCTGCCAGCGCCAGTACGCCTGCTGCACGTCCAATGCGCTGCGGTCGGTGCGGCCCGGGCCGCCGGCCTTGCCATTCTCGGCATGCACGCCCAGCTGCAGCTTTGCCTGCCAGCGGTCCTCCACATAGGTGGCCGAGGCCAGCGCACGCAGCAGGCCATGGCCATCTTCGCTGCCACCGATGCCGAACCGGGTCGGATCGTAGTACAGGCCACGCAGGCGCAGTGACGCATCCCACTGCAATTGGCCGTCACCGGCGTCAGCGCAACGGCCACCCCCGCACGCCAGCGCCAGCGATGGCACGGTCAGCAGCGCCAGGCTCAGAACGCGAAGCACGAGCATCCCATCGCGCCCCAGAACGCGGTCAGGTCATCGGTGGGCGCCGCATGCTGCGCGGCGTGACCGTGAGCGCCATGCGTACTGCAGGCCACGCCGTGATGGTGGCGATGGGCGGTGGCCAAGCCGGTGGCGGCACCGCCGACGTGGTAGCCACCGAACCGGTTGACCGGCGACCAGTCCGGCATCGCCGGCGGCAGCTGCGGCGCCAGCCCTGCATAGTCGGCATCTGCATGCACGATGCGTCCGCCGACCACGGTCAGCACGCTGGTGATGTCGGCGATCTGCGCGTCATCCACGCGGAAGAAGTCGGCCGAGAGCAGGATGAAATCAGCCAGCTGACCGGCTTTCAGCGTGCCCTTCACCGCTTCGTCGCCGGAGAACCAGGCGCTGCCCTGGGTCCACAGGCGCAGCGCCTGCTCGCGTTCGAGCAGGTTCTCATCGCCATACAGGGCCAGACCGCCCACGGTGCGCCCGGTCACCAGCCAGGACAACGCCACCCACGGGTTGTAGCTGGCCACGCGGGTGGCGTCGGTACCGGCACCGACCGGTACGCCATCGGCCAGCATGCGCTTGACCGGCGGTGTATGCCGCGCGGCCTGCACGCCATAGCGCTCGACGAAGGCTTCGCCCTGGTAGGCCATGCGGTGCTGCACGGCAATGCCGCCACCCAGCGCACGGATGCGTTCGATGTTGCGCGGGGTGATGGTCTCGGCGTGGTCGATGAACCAGTGCAGGCCATCGAACGGCACCTCGCGGTTGACCTGTTCGTACACATCCAGGATGCGGGTGATGCTCTCGTCGTAGGTGGCGTGGATGCGGAACGGCCAGCGCTTCTCGACCAGCAGCTTCACCACGTCGTGCAGTTCCGGCTCAAGCTCCGGCGACAGTTCCGGGCGGGGCTCGTTGAACAGTTCGAAGTCGGCGGCGGAGAACACCAGCATCTCGCCGGCACCGTTGTGGCGCAGCAGGTCATCGCCCTGGCGCGGCTGCAGGATCTCGCTCCAGCCACGGAAGTCATCCACTTCCCTGCCCTTGTTCTGGGTGAACAGGTTGTAGGCAATGCGCACCGTCAGCTGATCATCGCGGTGCAGCTGCTCGATGATTTGGTAATCCTCGGGATAGTTCTGGAAGCCACCGCCGGCGTCGATCACCGAGGTGATGCCAAGCCGGTTCAGTTCGCGCATGAAGTGGCGCGTCGAGTTCGCCTGGTACTCGATCGGCAGGCGCGGTCCCTTGGCCAGCGTCGCGTACAGGATCAACGCATTCGGCTTGGCCAGCAGCAGCCCGGTCGGGTTGCCCAGCGAGTCACGCACGATCTGCCCGCCCGGCGGATCCGGCGTGTCCTTGGTGTAGCCGCAGGCGCGCAGCGCGGCACGGTTGAGGAGTGCGCGGTCATACAGGTGCAGCAGGAACACCGGTGTATCCGGCGCGATGTCGTTGAGCTCCTGCAGGGTCGGCAAGCGCTTCTCGTTGAACTGCGCGGCAGTGAAGCCACCAACCACGCGTACCCACTGCGGTGCGGGCGTGCGGTCGACCTGGGCCTTCAGCATGTCCAGGGCGTCGCCAAGCGAACGCAGGCCGTCCCAGCGCGGTTCCAGGTTGTAGTTCAGGCCGCCGCGGATCAGGTGGGTGTGGCTGTCGTTGAGGCCGGGCAACAGGCGCCGGCCCTGGGCGTCGATCAAGGTCGCTTCGTTGCCCCAGCCACGCATGATCTCCTCGTCGCTGCCGACGGCGACGATGCGGCCTTCCTGCACGGCCAGCGCCTGCGCATGCGGCTGCTGCGGGTCGAGGGTGGTGATGCGGGCATTACGGATGACCAGCGTGCTCATGCGACGCTCCTTGGAAGTGGAATCGAGTTCGGCACCGGCACGGCCGGCCAGACCGAGCGCAACAGCGGCGCCGCTGGCCAGCAGCACGTTGCGGCGGCCGTGATCGAGGGGATCGTGACTCATGCGAGGTCTCCCGGAAGGCGGTGCACGTCCAGTGCCCAGGTGCCGGGCCCGGCCAACGCGATGGCCAGCAGTACCGTGGTCCACATCAACGGGTACTCACTGCCACCGCGCATCCAGAACCAGCCCCTGGGCAGGGCCAACAGGACGGTGAAGCCGATGAAAGCAGCCGCTGCAAGCGCGGCGATGCGGGTCTGCCAGCCCAGCAGCACGGCCAGCCCGGACAGCACCTGCAGCAGGGCCAGCAACAGCGGCAACGGTGCCACCGCTGGCAGCCCGAAGCCGCGCAGCTCGGTAGCGAAGCCGGACAGCCCCGGTCCACCGAACCAGCCGAACAGCTTGCCCAATGCGTGCGGCAGCAGGAAGCCTCCTGCCGCCACGCGCAGCATCAGCAGGGCCAGGTCGAGGCCATGGCCAGCCAGCATGCTCAGTGCCCGCCTTCCTGCGCGCCGAACATGCGCTTGGCGTACTGGATGCCGATGCCGTAGCCGCCGGCATGGTCGCGGGCAATGCCGGTGGTCAGGTCGTAGGTTTCACCGCGTGCCCAGTCGCGCTGCAGTTCAAGCAGGTACTGCACGCTGGTCATCGGCACCGCGCCGGCCTGCACCATGCGGGTGATCGCACGCTCGTGCGCTTCTTCGCTGACATCGCCGCAGGCATCGGTGATCACGTAGACCTCGAAACCCTGCGCCAGCGCCGACAGCGCCGGCCCGACGATGCAGACGCTGGTCCAGAGGCCCGCAAGCACCAGGCGGCGCTTGCCGATGCGGTTGATCTCGTCGATCACCGCCCGGTCTTCCCAGGTATTCATCGAGGTGCGGTCGAACACCGGCTGGCCTGGGAAGATCTGCGGCAGTTCCGGGAACATCGGGCCGGAGAACGACGCTTCTGCAACCGTGGTCAGCACCACCGGCACATTGAAGCCCTTGGCACCCTTGCTGATCAACGACACGTTGTTGCGCAGCGCGGAGATGTCGATGGTATGGGTAGCGAATGCCATCTGTGACTGGAAGTCGATCAGCACCAGGGCATGGTCGGTGGGCGACAACAGGGCCGGGGCGGGCGTGGCGGTGGCAAGGCTCATGGGTGAACTCCGTTGGAAACACGATCAGGGGGAAGCAACAGGGCTGCATCGCCGGCCAGGTACTGGCCGGGGCTGCAGCCGGTCTCGGCGCGGAAGCTGCGGACGAAATGGCTCTGGTCGAAGAAGCCGAGCTGCTGCGCCAGGCAGGACATCGGCAGGTGCTGGGCCGACAACAGCTGGCGCGCACGTTCGATACGGCGACGGCGTACATAGCGCAGCGGGCTGGCGCCGGTACCGCTGCGGAACAGGCGCACCAGATGGAAGCGACTGACGCAGGCGACGGCCGCCAGTTCGGTGACCCGCAGCGGCTGTGACAGGTGTTCATCGACATAGCGCAATGCACGCTGCAATGCGGCGACCTGCTGCGGCGCCAGTGAAGCGGCGGGCGGATCAGGCGGAAGGATGGTGGCCATGCGGGACGCCGCGAAGGGATGCCCCATGGTGCGTGACCCCTGCGTGATGCCCTACCCCCGTCGGTCGAGGCCAGCACCTACCCGAATGGGGGAGGCCGACGGCCGAGCAGGCGGCGCCCGAACAACCGCGCATCCAGTGAATAAGCGCCAGGGCCCAGCGCCAGCAAGGCCAGCGGCAACACCACCAGTGGCCACGGCAGTGCCTGTGCATACAGGCCCAGTGTTGCCGGCACTACCGCCAGCGGCGTCAATACGCCCAGTGCAAGCATCGCCACCGCCAGCAGGCATAGCGCCGACAGCCAGCCCGCGTGCGTGCCCGGCGTGCACAATGCAGCGGCCACGCACAGCCGCAGCCACAGCAGGCCGATGCCCGGCCCGCGGTCGGGGAACATCACGAACAGGCGCTGCATGGCCGGACTCCACAGGACATGCCGGCGTGATAGCCGACCACGGCACCAGGCGCCTACCCCGTTCGGGTCACCCGCGGCTGCCCCGCACCTGCCAGAATGCGCGCCATGCACCGCCGCCCCTTCCCGTTCCTGCGTCGCCTGCCGGCGCTGCTGGCGTGCCTGCTGCTGTGGACCGCCCTGCCCGCCCTCGCCGTGCAGCGGCCGGCCGTGAGCAGCGGGTTGCCCGGCTACGAGCACACCGCCTGGCGGGTCGGCCAGGGTGCACCCGGTGACATCTGGGACATCAGCCAGGACCGTGACGGCCTGTTGTGGTTGGCTACCGGTTCGGGCCTGTACCGATTCGACGGACGTCGCTTCGAACGGCAGGCGCCACCGGCTGGCACCCGCTACCCGTCCACCAACATGGTCACGTTGGAACACAGCGCCGATGGCGCACTGTGGATCGGCTACTTCCAGGCAGGCATCAGCCAGTTCGCGCGCGGCCAGCTGTACAACTACGGCCGCGGCCAGGGCGTGCCGGTTGGCGTGGTACCGCACTTCAGCCAGGACCGAGACGGCCGCATGTGGGCAGCCATCAATGGAGGGCTGCGCGAGTTCGATGGCCAGCGCTGGCAGCCGCTGCCCGCAGACACGGGCGTTCCGGAACACCGCGTGCAATGGGTGCTGCACGACAGCCGTGGCACCTTCTGGGTACTGGCCAACCTCAGGATCTGGATGCGTCCTGCAGGCCAACCGCGTTTCGAGGACACCGGCATTGCTGTATCCCAGATGGCGACGCTGACCGAGAGCCCGCAGGGCGAAGTCTGGCTGGCCGACCGTGTGCGCGGCACCTCGCCGCTGGCCAATGCGCAGGGCCTGCTGCCGGACAGCGAACGCGAAGCGCGACGCCTGCCGGACCTGGTCGCCGCACGCCTGCAGTTCACTGCCGACGGCGCGTTATGGGCCACGATGAGTCCGCATGGCGGTGTGGCCCGGGTCACGTTCGACGGCAGCCGCGCCGTGCGCATGGAGCGCTTCGATTCGCCGCACGGGCTGACCGCCACCTCGGCCGTGCCGATCATCGCCGACCGCGAAGGAAATCTCTGGGTCGGCACCAATCTGGGCCTCAACCGCTTCCGCGTGCGCAGCGTGCACACGCTGGCGGTCGGCCCCAGTGATCCCTATCGCTCGCTGGTGCGGGCCAGCGATGGGCGTGTGTACGGCTACGGCGAGGACCTCAAGCCGTACGACCTGCGCCGGCCACTGCTGGAAGGCAGCGCCGCACAACTGCAGGCGGCCGCGCGCCGGGCGCCCACGCCGATCTGGCAGTTCGACTGGGTCAACCTGGCACGCACGGTGGCAGGCCACACCACGCTGATTCCGCTGCCCGAGCCCTTCACCGGGCAACCGCTGCATGCCCTGCTGTTCGCCGATGACGACCAGGCCTGGGTCTGCACCGGTGAACGTGGCGTGCTGCACTATCTGCACGGCCAGTGGCAGCGCGAAACGCGCCTGCCCGAACAGGCCTGCTCATCACTGGCGCTGGATGCCAATGGCCAGCTGCTGCTCGGCTATGCCGACGGTCGGCTGCGCAGCATGGACGCGACCCGCATCGAAACCTTCGATGCCAACCACGGGCTGTTGGTCGGCCCGGTCACCGCGCTGCTGCACCACCAAGACCTGTTGCTGGTGGCCGGTGAGGCCGGGCTGGCCGCCCGCCTCGGCAATGGCCGCTTCATGCCGGTCAACACCGACATGGCCGGCGTGCTGGAGGGCATCACCGGCATGGTTGCCGATGCGCACGGTCACCTGTGGCTCAATGGCAGTCGTGGCCTGGTCCGGTTGGGGAGCGATCAGTTGCGGCGGGCGCTGCGTACCGGGCAGCCGGTGACGCCACGCCTGTTCGATGCGGTGGATGGCATGCCGGGCATCGCCCTGCAGAGCGGACCGATCCCCACCGCCGTGCTGGCCGACGACGGCCTGCTATGGCTGGCCACCAACCAGGGCCTGGCCTGGCTGGACACCACCCGGTCGCACGTCAATACGATGGCTCCCAGCGTGCGCATCGGCGACGTGCTGCATGGCAGCGAACGGCAACCACTGCGGGACGGCCTGCGCCTGCCGGCCGGCACCAGCCAGCTGCAGATCGACTACGTGGCGCTGTCGCTGGCACGCCCGGAACGCAACCGCTACCGCTATCGCCTGTCCGGCGTTGACGATGGCTGGCAGGACGCGGGCAGCAGCACCCGCGCGTATTACACCAACCTCGCGCCAGGCAACTACCGGTTCGAGGTGGAAGCCGCCAATGAGGACGGCATCTGGAGCACCGCACCGGCCAGCCGCAGCTTCCGCATCGCGCCTACCTTCATCCAGACCGTGTGGTTCAAACTGCTGTGCACCGCCGCCGTGCTCGCACTACTGGTGCTGGCAGTACGCATCCGCAGCGGGCAGCTGGCCGCGCTGTTCCGTGCGCGCCTGCAGGAACGCAATGGCGAACGCGAACGCATCGCGCGCGACCTGCACGACACCCTGCTGCAGGGCAGCCAGGGCCTTATCCTGCGCCTGCATGCGATCAGCCAGTCACCCCAGACCCCCGAGCCGGTGCGCAGCCAGCTGGAGTCGGCGATGCAGCTGGCCGAGCGCAACCTGGCCGAGGGCCGCGAGCGGGTCAATGCGCTGCGCGAGGGGCCGTTCGCGGGTCACGACCTCGCTTCGGCACTGGCCGATGTGCACGCCGAGTATGCCGGGCACGGCACCAATCCGCTGCGCCTGACCGTGGAAGGCCCCCACCCACCGCTGCAGGCCGATGCCGCCGAGGAAGTGTTCCTGATCGGACGCGAGGCGATCCGCAACGCGCTGCGCCATGCCAATGCCAGCGCCATCGAAGTGGAGCTGTCCTACGGCACGCGGTGCTTCCTTCTACACGTACGCGATGATGGCGTGGGCATCGCCGACGAAAATGCCGGCCATGGCCATTGGGGCCTGCAGGGCATGCGCGAGCGCGCGCAGCGCCTTGGCGCGGAACTGCAGCTGTGGACCCGCCCCGGGCTGGGGACCGAAGTCGCGCTGGCAGTTCCCGCCCGGCGCCTGTATCACCACCGCCCATCACGTTGGCGCTGGCCCTGGAGTAGAACGAGCCATGACTGAAACCCCTGCCCCGATCGGCGTACTGGTGGTCGACGACCACCCGCTGCTGCGTGACGGCCTGGCCGCCCTGCTGGGCGCACAACCCGATCTGCGCCTGCTCGGTGAAGCCGCCGACGGCGAGGAAGCCATCGCACACTATCAGCAGCTGCAGCCGGACGTGGTGCTGATGGACCTGCAGATGCCCCGCCTGGATGGTGTGGAAGCCATCGTGCGGATCCGCGCAATGGACCCGCGCGCGCGCATCATCGTGCTGACCACCTACCGCGGTGACGTACGTGCGGTGCGGGCGTTGCAGGCCGGCGCCAGCGCCTACCTGCTGAAGGACATGCTGCGCCACGAGCTGGTCGACACGATCCGCATGGTTGCGGGCGGCCGGCGCGCGCCGATTCCACCAGCGGTGGCGGCGAGCATCGCCGCGCATGTGGTGGAAGACCGGTTGTCGCCGCGCGAGACCGAAGTGCTGCGGCACGTGGCCGGTGGCCTGTCGAACAAGCGCATCGGCGAGCGCATGCAGATTTCAGAGCAGACGGTGAAGGCGCACATGAAGAGCCTGATGGACAAGCTGGGCGTGGGCGATCGCACGCACGCGGTGACCCAGGCGCTGCGGCGCGGCATCATCAGCCTGGACGACAGCGGTCACGATTAGGGGGTTGTTCGGCAGGGCTGCAAGCCCTGCCGAACGCCCCCCTTACTTCAAGCGCAGGAGCAGGCTGCCGCCCGCACACACCACTGCCAGCCAGGCCACGCCGTGCCACCCCCACTGCGCCAGCGCCAGGCTGCCCAGCGCACCACCGGCGGCCATGCCGATGAACATGCCCGTGAACAGCAGCGCATTGAGGCGGCTGCGGGCCGGCGGCACCAGGCCATAGACCAGCGTCTGGTGCGCCACCAGCGCCGACTGGAAACCGAAGTCGAACAGCAGCGCACTTACCACCAGCAGCGGCAGCAGCGCAACGGCCGGCAACCAGGCTTCGGCCAGCAGCAGCCCGAAACCCACCAGCGCCACTGCGATCGCCAGCCGCGCCACCGCATGGCAACCCAGGCGATCGGCGAAACGTCCTGCAAACGGCGCAGCCAATGCGCCGGCCGCGCCGGCGATACCGAACGCACCCGCCGCCGCACTGCCCAGCCCCAGGCGGGCATGCAGCATCAGCGCCAGCGTCGACCAGAACGCGCTGAAGCCCACTGCCAGCAACGACTGGCTGGCCACCGCACGGCGCAGCTGCGGCTGCTCGCGCCACAACGCCAGCAACGAACCCAGCAACGCCGGATAGCGCAGCGTGCTGGTCGGTGCGAAACGCGGCAGCGCGCGCGCCATCACCGCGCCCATCACCGCCACCGATACCGCGGCCAGTACGAACTGCGTGCGCCAACCCCATGCTTCAGCCACCACGCCACTGACCACGCGCGACAGCAGGATACCGAGCAGCAGGCCGGTCATCACCCGGCCGACGATCTGGCCGCGTTGTGCATCCGGCGCCAGCACCGCAGCGGCGGGCACGATGTCCTGTGCCAGCGTGGCCATCAACCCGACCAGCAGGCTGGCCATCAGCAGGCCCGGCAGGTGCCCGGCCATCGCTGCAGCGCCCAATGCCAGTGCCAGCAACGCGGACTTCAACAGGATCAGGGTGCGGCGGTCGAAGCGGTCGCCCAACGGCGCCAGCAGGAGAATGCCAAGCGCATACCCAAGCTGGGTCAAGGTCGGCACCAGGCCGGCGGCGCGCTCGCCTGCGCCGAGGTCCTGGGCGATCAGGCCCAGCATCGGCTGGCTGTAGTACAGCGAGGCGACCGAGAAGCCGGCGCCAGCCGCCATTGCCAGCACCAGCGGGGTGGAGGGTGCGGTCGCGGGCGCGGCGACGGATAGCGAAGGGGTAGACATTGGGGAGTCCGGAGGAGGAAGTGGGCGTATCCTGCCGGTATTCGCCCGGCGTCTGTAGTAGGCTCCTGCACATACACTTCATACGTGAAACGCATGAATGACCTTGCCACCGGCGCGGATCGCCTGGATCTGCTGCGCACCTTCCTGCGCATCGTCGATGCCGGCAGCCTGTCTGCTGCTGCCGTGCAGCTGGGCACCACCCAGCCGACGGTCAGTCGCCGCCTGCAGGCACTGGAGCGACAGCTCGGCCTGCGCCTGCTGCAGCGCTCCACCCACGGCCTGCAGCTGACCGAAGATGGCCTGCGCTGCCAGCGCCATGCGCAACGCGTGGTCGACGAATGGGAGTCGCTGCAGGCCGAACTGCACGGCGAACCGGAAACGCTGCGCGGACGCCTGCGGGTAATGGTGCCGCACGCCTTCGGCCAGGCGCAGCTGCTGCCGACCATGCTCGCGTTCCTCGCCCAGCACCCACAGCTGAGCCTGGAGTGGATCCTTGAAGATCGTCGCCCGGATTTCATCGCCGAAGGCATCGACTGCGCGGTGCGGGTGGGTCCGGTCGACGAACCGCGCATGGTCGCACTGCCGCTCGCCGAAGTGCCGCGCATCGTCGTGGCAGCGCCGTCGCTGGTGCAGGCCACCGCGATCAGCACACCAGAACAAGCGCAGGCACTGCCGTGGATCTCACTGGTCACCTACTACCGCGAACGCCTGCTGCTGCATGACGCACAGGGCCGCGCGCATACGCTGTCGATCAGCCCACGCCTGCTCAGCGACAACCTGTTCGTGGTGCAGCAGGCTGCACGCGCCGGGCTGGGCGCAGCGGTGGTCTCGGCCTGGCTGGTGGCCGACGACCTCGCACAAGGACGTCTGGTGCAGCTGCTGCCGGACTGGCAGGCGCCGGCACTGCCGGTGCATGTCGTGTTTCCTGCTGCGCGCCAGCAGCCGCCGCGGCTGCGCGCCTTCATCGATGCGATGAAGGCCGCACTGCCGCAGCTGCATGGCATGCGGCCGGCACCGCGTTAGGCCAACGGCCGTGTCATCCACGCATGGCGTGGATGCCGTCCAACTCCATGGGTCGGATCCCTTCCCACTCGGGAAGGGCTCTGACCCTGTCGATCACTGCGTCTTCGCCGCCTCGGCATTCCACGCCGCCACCTTGGCCTTGGTATCAGCCAACATCTTGTCCAGCGCAGCGCGGTCATACACGCTGCCACGCAGGATCACGCTGTCGATCTTCCCGGTGGCGGCGATGTCCTGCAGCGGGTTGGCGGTCAGCAGCACCAGATCGGCGGCCTTGCCCTGTGCGACACCACCGTAGCGGTCCATCTGGCCGAACCAGGCCGGACCGGAACGGGTTGCGGCCGACAGCGCCTGCGGTGCGGTCAGGCCTTCCTTCACGAACAGCTGCAGTTCCTGGTGCAGCGCGATGCCCGGGAAGTTGAACGAATTGAGGAAGCCCGCATCGGTACCGGCGATGATCGTCACGCCCGCCTCCTGCAGCAGCGGCAGCACCGCGGCCACCTGGTGGTACTGCGCGTGGCGCGCTTCAATCTGCGCCGGCGTGGCCTTGGCTGCGCGGTCCACGCGCCACTGGTAGGTCGCGCGCAGGCCAGGGCCGATGTAGGCCAGGTACGGATCGTTGGCGTGGTCATCCTGGTCAAGGAAGTCGAGGATGCGGCCACCGTTGAGGGTCGGGGTCACGAATACGCCGCGCTTTGCGAAATCACGGTAGGCATGCATCGCAGTGTCACGGTCGAAGCTGGCGTCGAGGCGCCGGTTGGCTTCGGCACGGTCGATGCGGCCGGCTCCAAAGTCAGCGGCGATCTGCGCCTCATCCTTGCTGCCGGCCTTGAATGCGTAGTCCAGATGCTCGATCGAAGCCAGGCCGGCATCGACCGCCTGCTCCACGGTCAGTGCCATCGGAATATGCCCCGAGGCTTTGAAGCCGGCCTTTCGCGCAGCGCTGGCCGAGTACAGGAACAGTTCCGGCTTCAGCGTGCTGTCGGTGATCTTCACGAAATCGACCTTGTCATGCTGCAGGCGGGTAATCGCCTTGTCGGCGTCGGCCTCGCTGCCCACTTCGATCGTGCCCTTCCAGACCGGCTTGATGCCTTCGATCTTCGCGCCGGAACTGAGCAGGCGCGGGCCGAACAAGGTGCCCTTGGCGATCTCGCCACGCCACTGCAGCACCTGCTCGGGCAGATCGCCGGAGCAGTCACGCACCGTGGTGATGCCATGCGCGATGTACAGCGGCAGCAGCGCCTTGTTCTCTTCGATCAGCGCCGGACCACCACCGAAGTGCACATGCATGTCCCACAGGCCCGGAATCAGGTACTTGCCCTTGGCATCGATCTGGCGGGCCGCACTCCATTGGCTGCGCAGCTGCGCGTCCGGACCGACGGCGACGATGTCCTCGCCACGGATCACCACGCTCTGCCCGGCCAGCGTGCTGGCGTGCTCGACATCGACCACGGTGGCATTGCGGATCAGCAGGTCGGCGCGCTCGGCGGCAGACGCCGACAGCGGTGCTACCGCAAGGAGGATGGCAAGGGACAACGGACGGGAACGGAACATGGACAGCATCCTGATGGGCACGCCCAGCGTGCGGGTGGAAGGGGGTTGCATTCAACGCACCGCGCCGTGCTGGCGCAGCAGGGTCTCAATTCCGGTATAGCCGCGCTGGCGCGCGTGCGCCAGCGGCGTCACGCCGTCGCCGTCGGCAAGCTCCGGGTCGGCACCGGCCTCCAGCAGCAGCTGCACGATCTGCACGTGGCGCGCACCGCCATCGCCGAGCAGGATCGCTTCCAGCAGCGCGGTCCAGTGCAGCCGGTTGACATGGTCCACCGCCACACCGGCCCGCAGCAGCGTGCGCACAGTGGCGACGTGACCGCGCTCGGCGGCCGGAATCAGCGCGGTGCCGCCATAGCGGTTGGTGCTGCGCAGATCGGCGCCATGCGCCAGGGTCATCGCCAGGATCTCGTCCAGGCCGCGCGCACCGGCGTACAGGTAGGCGCTGTCCTGCAACGCGTCCTTGGCGTTGACGTCTGCCCCGGCCTCGATCAGCTCACGCGCGGCATCCACGTTGTTGCCATGCGTGGCCAGCAGCAGCGCGGTGCGGCCCTGGCCATCGCGCGCCTCCAGCGTGGCGCCATCCTCGATCGCCTGTCGCACCGCATCGGCGTCGCCGCGGCTGGCGGCATCCCGCAGGCGCGCGTCTGCGTCGGCCCTGGACGTGGCGGTGCAGGCAGGGGTGACCATGGCCAGCAGGCACAACAGCAGCACGCGCGTGAACGGCGCAGGCCAACCAGCGGAATGATGGACGCGCATGACAGTGTCTCCTCATGTCCGTCGCCACGGAACGCCGTGCGACGGTAGCAACAGCCGGGCGTTGCCGGCCCCTGCCCTGCATGGTAGAAGTCGGCCTGGGTATCCAGAAGTGAAATGTTCAAATGCAAGACAGTGCCAAATCGAATAGAACCCTGTTCGAACTGGACCTGCTGCGGGCGCTGGTGATGGTGGCCGACTGCGGCAGCTTCACCACGGCGGCCACGCGCCTGCATTCGACCCAGTCCACGGTCAGCCAGAAGGTGCGCCGGCTGGAGGAACTGGCCGGGCATCGCCTGCTTGAACGCGGCCATCGCGACGTGCACCCCACTGATGCCGGCCACACCCTGCTCGGCTACGCGCGGCGCATGCTCGACCTGAACGAGGAAATGGCGCAGGCGCTGGCCGGTGCGATGGTGGAGACCGCAGTCCGCATCGGCGTGCCCGAGGATTTCGTCAACGCGCAGACCACGCGCATGCTGGCCGCCTTCAGCCGTCGCCACCCGCAGGTGAAGCTGGAGATCAGCAGCGGCCTCAGCCGCGACCTGGCGCAGGGCTTCGATCATGGCGAGTTGGATCTGGTGCTGGTCAAGCAGCGCCGCAACAGCCGCCAGGCCGTGCACTGCCGCCGCGAGCCGATGCACTGGATCGACAGCCTGCGCAGCAGCTGCCTGCAGCAGGACCCGCTGCCGCTGGTCACCTTCCCCCCGCGCGGGCTGTACCGCGACGAGATGATCCATGCCGTGGAAGCGCTGGGCCTGCGCTGGCGCATCGCCTTCACCAGCTCGTCGCTGAGCGGCATCCAGGGCGCGGTGGCCGATGGCATCGGCATCAGCCTGCTGCCACGCCGCGCGGTCAGCCGCGAGCACCGCATCATCGATGGCGAGCGCGAGCTGCCGGTGATCGACAACTACGAAATCGGCCTGCTGCACCGTGCCGACGCCGACGATGCCGTGCGTGCGCTGGCCAGCGAGCTGTGGCGGCAGGTGCAGCGCGAACCGGACTGACCACGGTAGATCCACGCCATGCGTGGATGCCTTTCGCGCATCACGCATCGAAACATGGTCACTCCGGCCGTATAGCGGGCAACAATCGCCTCGTAGAGTGCCTGTTGTTTCCGTGCCCCACGGCGCCCTGCCATGTCCGACGAAATCCCCACCCGCTTCGATCCCCTGCCCGCTGCCCTGCAGACGCATCTGCAGCACCAGCGCTCGCTGATCGCCGCGCGCGTGGCGGCCGGCTTCCCGACGTTGCCGGTGCAGTGGCCGCTGGCGGCCAGCACACTGCAGCGCGTGATCGATGCCAAGCTGATCGACCGTGCCGACTGCGATGGCTGGGAAGCGCTGGGCGTGGCATTCGGTGACACCCTGGCCCAGCGCGTGCCGGGCCTGGCCTGGATGCAGGTCACCGATGCATGGGGCATCGACGCGGTGCTGCGTTATGCCGACAGCAGCCTGCAGATCGGCGCCAGCACACTGCTGCTCAAGCGCGTCGAACAGGGCGAGATCATCGACATCGCCCACCTGCTTGCGTGGCTTGAGGAATTCGTCGCCACCCGCGCCGACGATTACGCCTGACGGTACATCGGGGTAGATCCACGCCATGCGTGGATGAATGAGACCACGCGATGGCGCATCCACGCCATGACGTGGATCTACAGCCAGCGGCCGTCGACCACCACGCGGCGCTCCACCGGCACCCCGGCCACAGCGGCCGGGCCGTGGTCGGCACGCACGGCCACGAACGTCGCCGGCCGGCCTTCGGCAATACCATGCTGCGGCAGGCCGATCGCCTGCGCGGCGTGGGTGGTGACCATGTCCAGCGCCAGCATCAGGTCGGCATCGGTGTAGAAGCCGGACCGGTAGCCCAGCAACATCGCCCGCTGCAGCAGGTCGCCGTTACCGTACGGCCACCAGCAGTCGCGGATGTTGTCGTTGCCTGCGAACACGCGCACACCGGCATCATGCAGCGCGCGCAGCGGCGGGAAAGGATGATCGCCCGGCGCGTTGCTCATGATCGCCACACCCGCCGTGGCCAGTGCTTCGCCCACCTGCAGCGCGCGCGCCAGCGGCACGTCGCCCAGCGAATAGGCATGGCTGACCGCAACCCGCCCCTGCAGGCCGGCGGCCCGCGTCCGCGCCGCGATGCGCAGCAGCTGGGCCAGGCCGGTTTCGCCGGGCTCGTGCAGATGGATGTCCAGCTGCACGCCGTAACGCTCGGCCAGGCCGAACAGCAGCGCCAGCTGGCCTTCGGCATCACCATCGAGCGTGGTCGGGTCGATGCCGCCGAGCACCTCCACGCCCGCGGCAAGCGCCTGCTCCAGTACGGCGGCGGTGCCGGGACAGGACATCACCCCGGCCTGCGGAAACGCCACCAGCTGGATCCGCATGATGTCGGCGCAGCGCAGTGCCGCCTCGCGCACCGCTTCGAGATGGCCGAGACCGGTGCTGCCGTCGATATCGACATGGCAGCGCATCGCCACCGTACCGAAAGCACTGCATTGGCGGATCAGCGCCTCGGCACGGTCCACCATCGGTGCCGCACCCGCCACCGCCGCCTTCTCCACCGCCAGCCGCTCACGCAGGCTGTTCACCGGCTGGTGCGGGTGCCAACGGTCGCCGACGAAGCTCTTGTCCAGGTGGATATGGCCGTCGACCAGCCCGGGCAGCACCGCGAAGCCCTGCAGGTCGACGCATTCCGCCGCGTCGGCCGGCGCCGCCTCGCCATTGAGCCCGCTGATGCGGCCATCACGGATATGGAAATGCAGTGGCGCACCGTCGCGGTCGACACCGCCATGGACGAACTGGAGGGTCATCGGGAACTCCCGGAATGCCAAGAATGGCGCCATCGTGCGCCTCGCCGCAGCCATCGGCCAACGAAATATCTGGATGGCACGCATTCACCAGAACGATGACTGCCCTGCGACAACCGGTCGCAGCCACGCCGTGCACACCCCTGAACGGGTAACATGGGCGCCTGTTTCCGCTGTGATGCCGCATGGGCCCGTCCGACCGCCACGATCGTCTCCGCCGCTGGCAGGCCGCGTCCCTGCTTGCCGCCGCCCCGATCGCCAGCCTGTCCGCCACTGATGCGGCGGCCGCTGCGCCGCTGCAGTCGCCGCCGGGTCAGCAGCGCATTGCCCCGGCTGCACTGGTCGAGCGCCTGCACCAGCGCGTGCTGTCCGGGCAGAGCGCCACTGCCACGCTGGAACACTGGTGCGCCGAGCACGGCCTGGCCGAACAGGCGCGGGTGCGTGCAGTGCGCGTACACGGCCAGGACAAGCCTGCCCCCGCCGACGTGCTGCAGGCGCTGGGTGTGAAGCCAGGTGCCGAGCTGCGCTATCGCCGCGTGCAGCTGGTCTGCGGCAGCCGCGTGCTGTCCGAGGCCGACAACTGGTACCTGCCCGGCCATCTCAGCCCGGCCATGAACCAGGTGCTGGACAGCACCGACGAACCGTTCGGTCGCGTGGTCGGCCCGCTCGGTTTCCAGCGCCAGACCTTGGCCGACCAGACGTTCTGGCCGCCGCGGGGCGAAGGCGACCGCGGCGTGATCCTTGAAGTGCGCGCCCTGCTGCGCGACCGCCAGCAGCAGCCTTTCAGCTACGTCATCGAGTCGTACCTGCAACAGGCGCTTCCGTAACGCGCCGTGGCGCCGGTCATCCGCCGGCGCTACGGGCCCGTGATGCCGTTGGCGGCCGGATCCACCGAGAACACGAAGCGCCCGCCATGCTGGTCCCTGCCCCATGTCATCGGCGCCGTGGCCAGGCTGTAGACCGGGACCACCTTGTCCATGCCGATCGCCTCGGACCAGGCACTGAAATCCTCATCGGTACGGCTGCGGATCTCGCCAACGCACAGGCTGTAGCCGCAGGCAAAAGACACCAGCGTGCCGTCGTTGCCGATGAGCCGGGTCGCGGCCGCCCTGTAGAGCCGGGTCAGGTCCTGCACTTCCAGGTGACCGGCTGCATCGCGCTCGAACTGGCTGATCGCCTGCGCGAAGGCCTTGTCGGAACCCAGCACCGCCTCGCTCTTCTGTGCGGACACCGCACCCTCGTTCAGCAGCATGCGCTCGCCCTCGAGGAAGTGACCCTCCGGTTGCGCGAGCCCAGGGGCAGCCGTCGTGGTACTCGATGCCGTTGGCACGCGCGCTGATACAGCATCGGTCGCGGGGTTGGAAAGGGACGGCGCAGGCGCGGCATTGGCCACCTCCGCGGCATCCTCCACGCTGGCCGCCTGCCTGCCACTGCAACCTGCAATGGCCAGCACGGCAATCACACTCCACCCCCTGACATCCATGCGCATCCTCCTCCGTGTATCGCCCCAGCATGCCATGTGCGCGCCGGCAACACGGATGCACTGCACAAAGAAAAGCCCGGCAATGCCGGGCCTTTCGTTCGCCTGCCGGATCAGCGGAACCGGTAGTCCAGCTGCACCCAGTACTGGCGGCCATACGGATCGTAGTTGCCGACCGGATAGAACGGCCAGCCGCCACCGTTCTTGTCCGCCGGCGGGCGGCTGTCACGCAGGTTGTTGACGATCACGCCCACCGACAGGTTCTCGCCGAACTGGCGGAACACGCTGGCGTTGTAGGTCATGTACGGCGCGATGCGGCCACTGCCATCGGTCTTCGGCAGCGAGCCGAAGCGGTTGCCGTACAGCGTGGTGGTCCAGTCACCCTGGTTCCAGGTGATGCTGCCGTTGGCCTTGCTGCGCCACTGGTAGTCATCCAGCGAATTGCGGATGTCACGCTCCGGATCATCGGAGAACTGCCGGTACTTGTGCTCCAGCACCACGGTGTAGGCCAGGCGCGTGGTGAAGCGGCCATAGCGACCGGCATCGAAACGCCAGTTGCCCTTCAGGTCCAGCCCGCGAACCGATTCGGAGGCGGCGTTGATCGGATTGATCAGCACACGGGTCACCTGGTCCGGCTGCACGGTTGCATTGGACGGGTTGCGGATCACACGCGACAGCGCGTCCAGGCACAGCGGTGAGCCGATGTCACGCGCCTCGCCGCCCAGCGTCTTTCCCAACCGGCAATCGGCCTCGTCGCGCAGGATGCGGCTGGTATCAAGGCTGGTCACCTCGTTGTCGATGCGGATGTCGTAGTAGTCGGCACTGAAATCCAGGCCAGCCAGCGGCGACCAGACCACGCCGAAGCCATACGACTTGGCCGACTCCGGCTGCAGCTGCGGGTTGGCACGGTTGCTGTAATCGATCGACAGGCCGTTGTAGTCGCAGTTGTCATACGACTGGCCTGCGGTGCGGCAGCGCCAGTAGTCGGTCATGCCCGGGTTGTAACCACGCGTCTCTGTCGCGAACACGTATTTCATGTCCGGCGCCCGGAAGCTGGTGGCAGCGGTACCACGGATCAGCAGGCTCTCGATCGGGCGGAACTCGACGCCGAAGCTCCAGGTCGCCTTGCCGATATGCTCACCACCGGCTCGGTACTGGTCATAGCGCCCGGCCAGGGTGGTGGTGAGCGACTGCAGCAACGGCAGCTGCAGCTCCACGCCGGCAGCATAGCGGTCGCGCTCGCCACCGGCACCAATACCGGCGCTGGTGTTCCAGAATTCACCGGTGCCCAGTCGCGGGTCCGGTCGATTGCGATAGCCTTGGCTGCCAGCCTCGACCACCGCGGCCAGCGCAGCGTCGCCACCGGGCAGTGCGAACAGCCGGCCGTTGACGCTGGCGCTGAAGGTCTGCAGCCACGCCGCGTTGCGGCTCTCCTGGTAGCCGGACAGGTCCTGGTACTCATTCGGGCTCAGCGGCTGGAACAGGCGCGCCGGGTCCGGCGCATAGACCTCTACGCCATTTCGCACGCCCAGCTTCGGGCCAAGCAGGTATTCATTGATGCCGGCCAGCAGCACCGGGCGGCGGGTGCGGTTCTCGTAACGCGAACGGCTGTAGACCGCCTCATAGTCCCAGCCACTGTCGCCGATCTGGCCGCGCGCGCCGACGTTGAATGACCACGAGTTTTCCAGGAAGCGGTTGGCATTGCGCGGCAGGCCACCGATTTCCTCGGGCGCAAACCGGCGGTACCAGCTTTCCAGGTTGCCGGTGGTCTGGTTGTAGAAGTAGTTGCGGGCCGAGGTCCAGGTGGGCGCACGGGTGTTGTTGGTGATGCGTGCGCTGCCCACGGCCAGATCGGCGAACAGGTCGGTGGTCTCGTTGACGTGGAAGGTCAGCAGGCCGTAGCCGTTGAGGTTGCGCTTCTCGGTCTGCACCGTCCAGTAGCTGGCGGCGGCCTCGTTGCTGCCGCAATACCAGCCCTGGCGCGGGTTGAAGGCACGGAACACGCTGCCGCCATAGATATCCGACGCCGCGTCGCAGCCATTGGCGCCCGGATCGATGTTGCGACCGGTCGCGGCGTTGCGGCGATACGCGATCGCGGTCGCCTGCGGCGCCTTGCCGGCGGGGTCATCATCCAGCGAGTCCATGAAATCGCGCTGGCGCGCATGGATCGCCTTGCGCACATCGAACTCGAAGCCGAACAGGGCATCCCAGCGCTCGCCGGAACTGCCACCAACCACCTGCGCGCGCTGGTTGTCGCCACCGCCCTGCTGGGTGCCGCCGGCCCGCACGTTCACGTCCACACCCTCAAAGCGGTCCTTGAGGATGATGTTGACCACACCGGCGATGGCGTCGGAGCCATACACCGCCGACGCACCGGCCGCCAAGACCTCGATGCGCTCGATCAGCGCACTGGGAATGTTGGCCAGGTTGACCACGTTCACCGAGCCCTCGTAGGCCAGCGGGTAGTCGGCCTGGCGGCGGCCGTTGACCAGCACCAGCGTGCGGTTCGGGCCCAGCCCGCGCAGGTTGATGGTGTTGGCGGCCGGGGTGAAGGTGTTGCCGAAGTCCTCCCCCTGCACGTTGCCGGTGTTTTCAGTCAGGGCGCTCAGCGCGTCGAACGCGTTGCGGTAGCCCTGCGCGTCGATCTGCTCGCGGCTGATCACGGTCACCGGCGACGGCCCTTCGACACTGGCGCGCGGAATGCGCGAGCCGGTGACCTTCACTTCCTGCAATGAGGTGGGTGCGCTTTCCTGCGCGAAGGCCGGCGACGACACCAGCATCAGGGACGACAGCGCGAGCACCAGCGGACGCGGGCGCAGCGCCTTGTGGGAGGCAGACATGGGCTTCCTGGGGGAGTTGGACGGGTGGTATGGGACCGGAGGCCTGCGCGGCGCATAACGATCCCGTAACGAAAGTGTCCTGAATGGATGGTTTCAACGGAAATGACCAGCCCTGATGGACTTATGCCTGAACCGAATCAGGCTCCGCCCGGTGATCGTCGCGTTTTTGCAATCTTTTGAATGGTCTGGCGAACCGGGCATTGCCATCGTTCCGGGGATGATGACCCCGTACCCCACATCCCTCCTCCCCCCGCTGCGCCCTGTGTCGCGCCGCCATCTGCTGCAGCTGCAGGTGGCACCGGTCACCCTGCGCCCGTTCCAGCGGGCCGATCTGCCGGCCTGGCGCCTGTTCGACGACCGGCGCCGGCGCGGGCGCCGCCATCCGGCCGGTATCGACGAAGAAGCCCGCTTCCTTGCCCACATGCATCGCTCGCGGCTGGAGCAGGACAACGACCAGCTGCTGCTGGGTGTGTTCGATGACGAGCACGGCACTGTCCTGGACCAGCTGCATGTCCGCCTGCAGTCCCTGCATACGCGCTGCGCCGAGCTGCTGTCGCTGCAGCACTGGCACCCGCACGTGGATGCAGCGCTGCGCGCGCTGTGCCCGTTCCTGTTCGAGGATGTGGGCGTGCACCGCCTGTTCGTGATGCTGCCACCGGACTGCAGTGACCCGTTCGCCACTGCGCTGCACGCCTTCGGCTTCGAGCACGAAGGCCTGCTGCGCGACCATCATCTGGATCTGGATGGCTGGCAGGACCGCCAGCTGCTGGCGCTGACTGCACCGGTCTGGCGCAGCCGCCAGCAGCCACCGGGTTAGCGGACCCGCTCCAACGCGTCGCCTGCGCCGGTCAGCACCGAGCAGGCGTGGTCCTGCAGTTCTTCGGCGCTGGCCTCGTTGCCGGTGCCGGCGTCCACCCGGGTCGCCAGCAGGATGAAGCCCGGGCCGCCCTGCACGGCGTCCCGGCCGGCCACGACCAGGCTCCACTGACCAACATCGTCCACGCCTGCGAGATCGTAAGCCAGCAGATTGAGCGGATTGGCGGTCAGTTCCGCGCCCGCCAGCAGGCGTGCCTGGTATTGATGGCCGCGCAGCAGGACCGGCAGCGGTGCCCAGCGGCTGCCGAGGGCGGCAGCATGCGTGTCCAGCGCCTGCAGCACGTCGGCGCGCAGGCAATCCACGTGGATATGCAGCTGGTGCTGCGAGCGGCCGTGCGGCGAGTTCAACGCCAGGCTGGCGACGTTGCGCGGCAGTGGTTGCCGCAGGGCCTGTTCGGTGTGGCTGCGCGCCTGCCAGGCGGCAGCGAAGTAGTTCGGTGCACCACGCTGGTACAGGCTGCGGCTCTCGATACCGCTCACCTTGTCCAGCGGCATCAGCAGGAACTGGTAGTCGCCGTGCGCATCCTTGACCAGCACATCGCGGCGGTCTGCGGCCGTCTCCACGCGCAGGCAGTCGCCGCGTGGACCTTCGGGGCCCCGGCAGTCACGTTCGATCAATCGCCACAATGCATCGGAATGGGCCGGCGGCGGCGGCGCACTGGCACAGGCGGACAACAACAGCAGGGACGACAGCAGGAAGGGGCGCAGGGACACGGCAACGACTCACGGAGCAGGCACGGCAGACAGCGCCGCGCTGCATTCTAGCCAGTGCGAAGCTGCAATCAGTAGGTGCCGAACGGCACTTCAACCACGATCGGGGCGGCACCCTCGCCGGCCTGCAGGCTGTAGCGGTCCAGCGCCCCATCGTCATCGGCGTGCGGCTGGCGCTGGAAATGCAGCGGGTAGCGGGTGTCCCCCAGGCGCACGGCGCTGCCGTCGGCCTCCAGCGCTGCACCTTCCGGAATCAGCAGCCCGCCCAGGTCACTGTAGGCGCCAGGCACATCGGCAAAGCTGTAGTCGGCCAGCTCGTCCACCCGCTGCATCGCATAGACGTGCGGCACATAGGGACGTGCGGGGCTGCGGCCATTGCTCAGGTCGGTCACCCAGGCCTGCGGCAGGTGGTACTGCTCGCGCAGCGCGGCCACGCCCAGCGAGGGGCTGGCCACCTGCAGGCAGCACACCGTGCGCTTGCCTTCGCGGTCAAGAATGGCGAAACGGTCACCGCGGGTGGCCGCCTGCGGCAGCATGGCGAAGGCCAGGTTACGCTGGGCCGGTGCGTAGCCGGATTCGGTCTGCAGGTTGCGCCAGGCACCGAATACCGGGGTTTCGACCGGCGCGGGTTCCGGATCGGCAGCGGAGGCGGCAAACGCCACGCCCAGCAACGACAACACCAGCGCCGTCATCGTCTTGTCCTTGCCGCGGAAACTGCCTGCCGTCATACCGTATCCAACATCTGCGCCGGAAAGGCCCGGCCTGCCCGCTTGCGTACTGCCAGCCATTCCTCCCACTATGCAATGACCACGCTGTGCCGGCAATGACCGGGACGCTGACGCCTTTCGCACGCTCGGTGCTATCGTTCCCGCCATCTTCCCTGCGCAGGAGCGCTCGCATGTCTGCATTCCGTCTGTCCTTGTTGCTGCCGGCCTCTGCCCTGCTGCTGTCGGCCTGTGTCAGTACGCCTGGCCCGGAAGTCAAAGGCAGCGGCCGCTGCGACGCCAGCCAGCTGGGCTGGGCGATCGGCCAGCCGGCCAATGAGCCCAACATCCGCCGCCTGTCCCGCGAGAGTGGCGCCGGCCTGGTCAACCCGATCGGCCCCAGCACCATCACCACCAAGGACATCCGCCAGGACCGCCTGCGCGTGTTCGTGGACAAGGACAACATCATCACGTCCACGCGCTGCGAGTAAGCGCCGCCACCGCTTTTGTAGGGTCGAGCCATGCTCGACTGGCTTTTCGCGCCGCCCGTCCGAAGACCCGTCGAGCATCGCTCGACGCTACAATTCAGGGTTCGGTATAGCCGGCACAGTCCGGCAGTGCCTGGTCCGGGTGGAACATCCCCGCCCCGAAGCGGAACAGCCGGGTGTAGGTACACGCCGGGTCCTGTTCGATGCGCAGATCCTGCTTCTTCAGCGGCCCCCTGGCCAGCGAATCCTCGAAGCGCGAAACACCGGCCGGGTACCGGGTCGCCACGGTCTGGTAGCGCAGCACTGGCATGCCCTCGGCAACCGTATCCAGCGCCAGCTTCGCCGAGAACCCGTATTCGTCGTGGCAGGCACCGGCGCGCTGCTTGATGTCCTGCTCGCTGAAACAGGCGCGGATCATCGCATTGCCCAGCCATGGCACGGTCAGCACGTCGTCGTCCACCTGGATGTCGTCCTGCAGGTGACGCACGCGTGCCAGCTGCAGCGTGGACGCGTCGGCACCTCCACCGGAGTACATGGTGCTGAACTTGACGATGCCACCCACCAGCACATTCTGGCGGGCGCGCTGCTGCGGGTCGGTCACCGGTTCATCGCTGCCCACGCCATGGGCCAGCCGCACGATCCATGGCCACAGCGACAGCTCGCTTTCCTGCGGCACGTCGATGCTGACGTGGTAGCTGTGCGGCTTGCCCTGGCCCGGTGCCTTCTCAAGCACTTCCAGCACGGTCGGCCGGTCACCCTCCTCGGCAACCGGCTGCACGCGCACGCACCAGTTGCCGTCCCGCGTGCAGTCATAAAGCCCCGACGGTCCAGTCTCACTCGCGATCAGTACCTGTCCCAGCGGCTCCATCACGTTGCCGGCGGCATCGCGCTGCTGCGGCAGGATCGCGCTCTGGGCCAGCGCCAGCAGCGGGGTCGCCAGCAATGCAGTGCACAGGGTGGCGCGGACGGCGGCGGTGGGCATGGATGGCTCCTGCGGATGGGCTTCCGATGGTAACCGTTGCCCGGGCGGCGTCGAGCCATGCTCGTCTGCTGTCTGTCGGCAGGAGCAGCCGAGCATAGGGGCGGCTCTACATCATCCGCAATCGCAGCCACCCCAGCCCTTGGCCTTCGAGGTCTGGCCGATACCGGGATTGAACGTGTTGCTCGGGTCCAGCTGCCTGTAGAACCCGGCCAGCGCCGGCTTGGCCGGGTACAGGTGACCGACATTGTGCTCGGCCGGGTACTCGGCACCGCGCTGGTCCAGCAGCGCCCACATCGCGTGCTCGATCGCCATCGGGTCTTCACCCTTGCGCGCGATGTAGTCCTGGTGGAACACGTGGCACAGGAAGTGCCCGTAATACAGCTTGTGCAGCAGGCGGCCGTCGACATCGGCCGGCAACTGCTCGAACCAGTCGGCATCATCTCGGCGCAGGGCAATGTCCAGCGCCACGATGTCCTGCACCTGCCCGCGATGCACTTCGCGGTAGCGCACCGCGGCACCGGCCACGGCGAAGCGATGCAGGAACGCCTTGCGCCCCTCCTCGGCCGTGCAGTGGAAAAAGCCGCCTTCGTGCCCGGCGAAGAAGGCGCGCAACCAGGCCTCGGTTTCCGCAGCGTCCTGGGCAGAGACCTTCAGCAACAGGTGATGCTCGTAGCGCTGGCGGAACTCGCCCATGCGCTTGGGCAGGTGCGAGGGCAGCAGGCCGGTCAGAACCTGCATCACCCGGTCAGTCACCCCACGCAGGCCCAGCCGTTCGAACCAGCCGTCGACGCGGCTCTTCAATGCGAACGCGGCAGGTACACGTGCGGTGCCGAGGCGATCGATCAGCAGGAAGCTGTCCTTGCCGTAGCGCTCGCCGATGTCATAGGCATCGCGGTGGATGTACTCACCGGCAATCGGCAGGCGCTCGAAGCCGGTCAGCAGCTGGCGCCGGATCGCCGTGAGGCTGTCGGTGCGGTTGCTGCCGATGTAGAAGACTTCGGCGGCCTCCTTTTCGAAGGTATCCAGGCGCACCGCGAACACCGCCAGCTTGCCGGCCGAACCGGCAGCCTCGTAGTGGCGGCTGGGATCAGCATTGAAGCGCGCCGGGGTATCGGCGTCGACCTTGCGCACTTCGTCGGCGTAGCGCGGATCGGAGGCCGCGCGGCCGTCGCCGTCCCCCACATCCGACGCACTGTAGTCGCCGGCCTGCAGGCGCTGCAGGATCTGCTCGGGCGTATCGCCCAGCGCGATGCCGAGATGGTTGACCAGCTGTAGTTGGCCCTGCGCATCGACCCGCGCGTACAGCGCCAGCTCGGTGTAGGCCGGGCCACGGCGCACCAGCGCGCCGCCGGAGTTGTTGCAGATGCCGCCCAGCACCGAGGCGCCGATGCAGGACGAGCCGATCACCGAATGCGGTTCACGGCCCAGCGGTGCCAGCGTCTGCTCCAGGCGGTCGAGCGTGGCACCGGGCAGGCACAGCACCTGGCGGCCTTCGTTCAACAGCTGGATGCCGGTCAGGCGCAGCGTGCTGACCAGCACGATCGGCCGGCCGTAGTCATCGCCGTCCGGGGTCGAGCCACCGGTCAGCCCGGTATTGGCCGCCTGCAGGATGACCGCCGCCCCACCCTGCACCGCTGCCTGCAGCACGCGCCACAGTTCCAGCAAGGTACCCGGGCGCACCACTGCCAGTACCGGGCCATCGCCGAAGCGGTAGCCGCGACGGAAGCGGCGCGTGGCCTTGTCGCCGGTCAGTACATGGCGGCTGCCGACCGCGTCGCGCAACTGTGCCAGCACGGCATCGTGGCCATTCATGGCAGGCTGACCAGCGAATCGCGGCCGATGTCAGCGATGCGACGCGCACCGGTCAGTGTCATCGCCACGCGCATCTCCTTGGCGATCAGGTCCAGCAGGTTGGCCACGCCGGCCTCGCCCTGCGCGGCCAGCGCATAGACGAAGGCGCGCCCCAGCAGCACGGTATCGGCACCGAGCGCCAACATGCGCACCACGTCCAGGCCGGTACGGATGCCCGAATCGGCGAGAATCTTCAGATCGCCCTGTACTGCGTCGGCAATCGCCGGCAGTGCGCGTGCGGTGGACAGCACGCCGTCCAGCTGGCGGCCACCGTGGTTGGAGACCACGATGCCATCGGCACCGAACCTGACCGCATCACGCGCGTCATCCGGGTCAAGGATGCCCTTGATCACCATCGGGCCCTTCCAGAATTCGCGGATCCACTCCAGGTCCTTCCAGGAAATGGAGGGATCGAAGTTGCTGCCCAGCCAGCCGATGTAATCCTCCAGCCCGGTCGGGTTGCCACGGTAGGTGGAGATGTTGCCCAGGTCATGCGGGCGGCCGAACAGTCCCACGTCCCACGCCCAGTGCGGATGGGTGATGGCCTGGCCGATACGGCGCAGCGAGGCGTTCGGGCCGCTCATGCCGGAGTGGGCATCGCGGTAGCGCGCACCCGGCACCGGCATGTCCACGGTGAACACCAGCGTGGTCACGCCAGCGGCCTGCGCCCGCTCCAGTGCGTTGCGCATGAAGCCACGGTCGCGCAGCACGTACAGCTGGAACCACATCGGCCGCTGGATGGCCGGTGCCACTTCCTCGATCGGGCACACCGATACGGTCGACAGCGTGAACGGGATGCCGCGGCTGTCGGCCGCGCGCGCCGCCTGCACTTCACCGCGCCGGGCATACATGCCGGTCAGGCCGACCGGCGCCAGCGCCACCGGCATTGCCAGCGTTTCGCCGAATAGCTCGGTTTCCAGGCTCAGGTCGGACATGTTGCGCAGGATGCGCTGGCGCAGCGCGATGTCGGACAGGTCGGAAACGTTGCGCTTCAGCGTGTGCTCGGCATACGCGCCGCCATCGATGTAGTGGAACAGGAACGGCGGCAGCCGCCGTTCGGCAGCAGCACGGTAATCGGTGGAGGCGGAGATGATCATGGGGTCAACCGTGTGGGGAAGGTAGACGCGAGGCCCGCGCACGCCGGGCTTCGTTGTCATCGAGCGTGCGCAGCGTGGTGTGCACGAACTCGAGGTGGGCATGCGCGGCGGCGCGCGCGCGTTCGGGGTCGCCGGCCAGCACCGCGTCCATCATCTCGCGATGCTGGTCGGACAGCGGCGAGAAGGTCCTCGCCGAGGTGTAGAGCTTCTCGCGGCTCTGCGAGATGTTGGTCTGCAGCAGTTCGAACAGGCCGCGCATCACCTGCAGCAGCACCAGGTTGTGCGAGGCCTCGGCGATGGACAGGTGGAAGGCCGCGTCAGCCTCCGCTTCACCGGTGGGGTCGTCCTTGCCGTGCGCGTCCATCATGGTCTGGAAGGCCTGCGCGATGCGCGTGCGGTCCTCGTCGGTGGCACGCAGCGCCGCATGCCAGGCGGTGGCGCCTTCCAGCGCATGGCGGATCTCCAGTACGTCGAAGCGGTATTCCGGGTCGCCCTGGAACAGCGGCAGGTACGGCGCCAGCGGTTCATCCAGCGCCTGCCGCGCGCGCGCCGCCGGTTCGGCCACGTAGGTGCCGCCACCGACCCGTGCGGTCAGCAGGCCCTGGCTGGCCAGCTGCGCGATGGCCTCGCGCAACGCCGTGCGCGAGACCCCCAGCTGCACCGCCAGCGTGCGTTCGGCCGGCAGACGGTCGCCCGGCTGCAGCCGCTGTTCCTGCACCAGGCCGCGCAGCTGCGCGGCCACCTTGTCCGAGATACGTTGCGTGCTCATGGCGCCATTGTGGCCCGAAGCGCGCAGCGGGTGGTCGGCCAGCCGTGCATGGCTCAGGGGATCATCCAGGTCAGCCAGTAGGCCTGGGCCAGGGTGATCAGGCCGACCATGGTGGTGAAGACCAGGCTGTGCTTGACCGTGAAACGGAACAGGTCCGATTCCTTGCCGGCCAGGCCAACCGCCGCGCAGGCAATGGCGATCGACTGCGGCGAGATCATCTTGCCGGTGACGCCGCCGGTGGTGTTGGCCGCCACCAGCAGCACGTCGGACACGCCGATCTGCTGCGCGGTGGTCGCCTGCAGCGCCGAGAACAGCGCGTTGGACGAGGTGTCCGAGCCGGTCAGGAACACGCCCAGCCAGCCCAGGAACGGCGAGAAGAACGGAAAAGCGTCGCCGGTGTGCGCCAGTGCCAGCGCCAGCGTTGCCGACAGGCCCGAATAGTTGGCGATGAAGGCGAAGGCCAGCACCATGCCGATCGAATAGATCGGCATGCGCAGCTCACGCACGGTTTCACCGAAGGTCTGCAGCGCCGACCGGGCCGGCATGCGCAGCGCGATGATCGCGATCACCGCCGCGAGGATGATCGAGGTGCCGGTGGCCGAGAACCAGTCGAACTTGTAGACCGCCTCATAGCTGAGCGGCGCGTCCACGATCGGTGGCATCTTCTGCACCCTCTGGTCGAGGCCCGGCACCGGGAGCTTCAGCACCCAGCCTTCCAGCGGGCCGCCTGCCGCGAACAGCGACTTGAACGGCTTGATGCTCCACAGCGTGACCATCGCGGTGAGGATCAGGAACGGCGACCACGCCTTGGCGATCTGGCCGATGCTGTAGCGCGGCGCCTCCAGTGCCTGTGCGGCCGCCTCGGCGCTGGTTTCGGTATCGAAGCGGAAGATCCGTACCGGCTTCCAGCGGCGCAGGAACAGGGTCAGGCAGACCAGCGACGCCAGCGAGGCGGTGATGTCCGGCAGTTCCGGACCGATGAAGTTGGAGGTCAGGTACTGCGCGATGGCGAAGGAGCCACCGGCCACCAGCACCGCCGGCCAGGTTTCCTTGATGCCACGCCAGCCATCCATGATCGCCATGATCCAGAACAGCACGATGACGGTCAGGAACGGCAGCTGGCGGCCGGCCATCTGGCCGATCTCGAAGGCATCCAGGCCGGTGACCTGCCCGGCCACGATGATCGGAATGCCCATTGCACCGAACGCCACCGGCGCAGTGTTGACGATCAGGCACAGGCCGGCGGCATACAGCGGCTTGAAGCCCAGCCCGACCAGCAGCGCCGCGGTGATCGCCACTGGTGCGCCGAAACCGGCCGCGCCTTCCAGGAAGGCACCGAAGGCGAAGCCGACCATCAGCATCTGCAGGCGCTGGTCTTCGGTCACCGACAGGATCGAAGCGCGGATGATGTCGAACTGACCGGTCTTGACCGAGACCTTGTAGAGGAACACCGCGCCGATGATGATCCAGGCAATAGGCCAAAGGCCGTAGACGAAGCCGAAGCCGGCCGCACCCAGCGCCTGGCTCAGCGGCATGCGGTAGAACAGCAGGGCCACGCCAAGCGCGATGGCCACGGTGATCGTGCCGGCCAGCCAGCCCTTCATGCGCAGCACGGCCAGGGCAACGAAGAAGAACGCGATCGGCAGCAGCGCGATCAGGCTCGACAACCACAGGTTGCCGGCGGGGTCGTACAGGTGTTGCCAGGGCTGCATGAAGACTCTCGACTGGATGCGGAAGGTGCCCCACCGCAGGCGGTGGATCGCCGTGGCTGTCGATTATTGGTCGTACCAATAATGATTTCGATCAGACCACTTGCAGCGGATTTAACCGCCACTCCGGCGAGGAACCTATTAGACCATAGGGCTAGATGCCATATTGGTCCGACCATTTAGTCCGCATGGTAGTGCCGGCCGCTGGCCGGCAATTCGAGATTCCCTACGAGATCCGTTTCTCCAGCCGCCGCATCACTGCCAGCACCAGCACGCACAGCACGCTCACGCCGATGGCAATCACGTACTTGCTGATCCCCACCGCAATCCCGATGGCCGCCGCCATGATCAACGAGCTGGCCGTGGTCAGGCCGCTGACCTGGTCCTCGCGTGACCCACGCAGGATGGTGCCAGCGGCAACGAAGCCGACACAGGCCACCACCGCTTCGATCAGGCGTACCGGATCAACCTGCAGCAGGTCGCGGTAGCGCTCCTGCTGGAAATGCTCGGCCACCGAGTCGCCAAGGCCGACGATCAACGCGGCGGCCCCTGCGATCAGCATGTGCGTACGCAGGCCAGCGGCGTGCTTGCCCATCTCGCGCTCGACGCCGAGCACGCCGCCGAACAGCATCGCTGCGGCAACGCGCAGCAGGATCGAGACATCCTGGGTAAGTTCCATGGGAAAGCTCCGGAATTTTCCCGGAGCGTCGCGCGGCGATCGTGGGACGGCGGTGAAGGCGATGGCACGCCTTCTTCACCGCACGCATTCCTCCACGCATGGCGTGGATCTACTGACCGCATTCGCTCACTGCGCCAGGTAGCCACCATCGATGGCGTAGTACGCGCCGGTCGCGAACGAGGCATCGTCGCTGGCCAGCCAGGCCACCAGCGCCGCCACTTCCTCGGCCGTACCCAGCCGCTTCAAGGCGTGACGGCCTTCCAGCGTGGCGCGCACCTTCGGGTCCATCTTCTCCAGCAGCGGTGTGCTGATGAAGCCCGGGCCGACCGCGTTGACACGAATGCCGTCGGCGGCATGTTCCCACGCGGCGGTCTGGGTCAGCCCGACCACGCCGTGCTTGGCCGCCGCATAAGCGGTGGAACCGGCATACCCCACCTGGCCCAGGATCGAGGCCATGTTGATGATGCTGCCGCCGCTTCCAGCGGCTCGCATTGCCCGGATCTGCGCACGCTGGCACAGGAACACGCTGGTCAGGTTGACGTCGATGACCCGCTGCCAGCCATCGATCGGATAGTCACCGCTGCTGGCGGCCGGCCCGCCGATACCGGCGTTGTTGACCGCCACATGCAGGCCGTCGAGTTCCTTGATCGTGCGCTGCACCGCCGCCTCCACCGCTGCGTCGTCGGTGACGTCCAGCGCGATGCCAATCGCCTGTGCTCCGGCATTGCGCAACTGCGCCACGGTGGCATCCACCGCATCCTGCTTCAGGTCCCAGACCGAGATCCGCGCGCCGGACGCCGCCAGGGTCTGCGCCACGGCCAGACCAATGCCGGACACGCCGCCGGTCACGATCGCGGTCTTGCCGGTGAGTTGGTAATCAATCATCTGCGTTCTCCATCAGTGGGGGTATCGAAGTGGCCTGCAGCAGCCAACCACCCCACCCTACGCGCATTCCTGTGATGGCCTGGCTGACACCGCGTCTACGGGCGATCGTTCCAGCCATGAAACCTCAACTCAAGTTGATGTATGGAATTACGTACGGATATGCATGCAAAACGCCGGCGTATGCTCGGCGGCATTTTCACTTTGGCCGTAATCGTCAATCGTTTTGACCCTATTGGAATCAAAAGCGCGCGAATCGAGGCGACAATGGGAAACGTTTCCAGTTTCTTCGACACACTCCATTCAACCTGGCGTTTCCCCAGCCATCCAGAGTGCCCACGCCACTGCTTCCCAGCATGCCTGCGCGGGTAACGACCGGATCTGCATCTGCGTTGCAGAGCGCGTGGGCGAGGTCATGCCAGCGTCCACCTCCAAAGTACGTGCCGAGCGATGTCCCGATACTTCACTTTTGCCGATTACCGCCGCTTCGGCCACCGTCATGGCTTTGATTACCGCGCTGACCCGGAACACCTGCGCGACGACCAGTGGGCCGGCCATGGCGAGGTCAACGAGCAGTTCCTGCGCGGCGGCATGAGCCTGATCGCCTCCGACGTCCATAATCGCTTTCCTTATGTAGCGACCGCCCAGCAGAGTCCCGGCCTGGCCATCCGCGTGATGCTGCAGGGCCAGGTCGATGTGCGCATTCCGCGACGCGGTGGTTTCACCCTGCGCGCCGGCACGGCGATGACCGCGCACCACCGCGAGCAGGTCGAGATGACCGGTGCGCACCCCGGCGAAACGCGCATGCGCGGCGTCAGCGTCATGGTGCCCGGCCAGATCGATCCGGATCTGTTCCATCTGCCGCAGCTGGAGACCGCGCTCAACAGCCACCTGGAATGCCGCCACTGGGCCATTCCGCATACCCTGCTGCCGGTACTCGGCCAGTTGTTCGACAGCCCATGGGAAGATGGCATCGACGCCTTGTGGCGCGAGGGCGTTGCTCTGCAGCTGCTGGCCGTTGGCCTGAAGGCCGAGGATCTGCAGACCGACCCTGTACGAACGCTGCGGGCCGGCCAGCGCGAGCGCCTGGAGCGCGTGCGTGCCTACCTGCATGACGACCCCAGCCACGCCCACAGCCTGGTCGAGCTGGCCCAGCTGGCCTGCATGAGCCCCAGCTCGCTGCGCCGTCATTTCGCCCAGCAGTACGGCTGCTCGGTGTTCGACTACCTGCACGAGCAGCGCATGCGCCACGCCGAACAGGGCCTGCGCGAGGACGGCTGGACGGTCGAGCAGGCCGCCGCCGCCAGCGGCTACCGTCATCCCAGCAACTTCGCAGCGGCATTCCGCAAGCGTTTCGGCCTGGTCCCCAGCCGCTGGCGCACGGGCCCCTCGAAGGTGGGGTGAGGTGCCTTGGTAGGTGCCGACCTTGGTCGACACGCTCCCGCGCCATCGCGGATGCCGGCCAGCGGCCGGCACTACCACACCCGCCTGAATCGACCTGCGATGGCTCCGCTCTGGTGGGTCTCGACCTTGGTCGATCAGCATGCCATTGCCCAGCCTTGGTAGGTGTCGACCTTGGTCGACACGCTCCTGCGCCATCGCGGATGCCGGCCAGCGGCCGGCACTACCGCAGCCGCCTGAATCGACGTGCCATGGCCCAGCCTTGGTAGGTGTCGACCTTGGTCGACACGCTCCTGCGCCATTGCGGATGCCGGCCAGCGGCCGGCACTACCCCAGCCGCCGGGTATCGCACACCCGGCGGATCTCACTAACCTCAATACACCGGCAGATCGATGTAGCTCGCCTGCGCCGCGCTGTGCCAGACCCGCTGCGTGGCCTTCTGGTAATCGCCTGGCTTGGCCAGGTAGATGTTCGGCACGTAGGTCTGCGGGTTGCGGTCGTACAGCGGGAACAGGCTGGACTGCACCTGCACCATCACCCGGTGGCCCTTCTGGAACGTGTGGTTGGCGTTGGGCAGGTCGAAACGGTACGGCAGCACTTGGTTCGCCGCCAGCGGCTTCGGATCGCTGAAGCTCTCGCGGTAGCGGCCACGGAAGATCGCCAGCGACACCGGCAGCTCGTAGCCACCCATCTCCGGCGTCGACGCTTCCTGGTCCGGATACACGTCGATCAGCTTCACCACCCAGTCACTGTCGGTGCCACTGGTCGAGGCCTGCAGGTGCACTACCGGCGCGCCGCCGATGCGCAGCGGCGCGGTCAGCGGTTCGGTGATGAAGGTCAGCACGTCCGGGCGACCATCGACAAAGCGCTGGTCCTTGACCAGCCAGGTGGTCCACATGTCGCGGTCACCGAAGCGGACCGGACGCGGCACGAACGGCACCGGCTTGGCCGGGTCGGACACGTACTCCTCGAAGTCGCCCTCGCCCGCCGCCGGCGCCTGGAATGCCAGCTTGCCGCCGGCCCGCAGGTACAACGGCTTGCTGCTGGCAGCACAGCCCTTGTCGCAGCTGCGCGGCCAACCCTTCAGGCGATCCCAGTGGTTTTCGCCAGTGTTGTAGACCAGCACCGGCGGCGTGTCCGCCTTCGGCGCACCGTCCACCAGATACTGGTCGAAGAACGGCTTGAGTACATCACGGCGGAACTGCAGCGCGGTATCGCCATCGAACTTCAGCGCGCCCAATTCGCTGCCGCTGTAGTTCACCTGGCTGTGCCGCCACGGCCCCATCACCAGGTAATTGCGGTTGTTGCCGCTGTCGCGCCCTTCCATTGCCTGGTAGGCGTGGTTGGCGCCCCACATGTCCTCCTGGTCCCACAGGCCCTGCAGCCACATGGTCGGCACCTTCAACGGTGTTTTCGCCATCACCGCGTCCAGCGCCTGACCCTGCCAGAAGCCGTCATAGGCCGGGTGCTCGACCAGCTTCTTCCACCAGGTCAGCTGGTCCACGCCGGTGAAGCGCGCGTAATCGCCAGCCGAACCGATCCGCAGGAAAGTGCTGTAGTCGTCATAGCCGAGGCTGGGCAGCGGCGTACCCTTGCCGCGCTTCTCGGTCTGCATCGCGAAATAGTTGAAGTTGACCTGGCGGAACGCACCGTAGTTGAGCCAGTCGTCGCCCATCCAGCCATCGACCATCGGGCTCTGCGGTGCGGCCACCTTCAGCGCCGGATGCGGGTCGGTCAGCGCCATCACCACGGTGAAGCCCTCGTACGACGAGCCGAGCATGCCGACCTTGCCATTGCTCTCCGGCACGTTCTTCACCAGCCAGTCGATGGTGTCCCAGGCGTCGGTGGAGTGGTCGACTTTGGTGTTGTTCAACGGCCCGCGCAACGGCCGGGTCATCACGTAATCGCCTTCAGAGCCGTACTTGCCACGGATGTCCTGGAACACGCGGATGTAACCGCCGTCGACGAACACCTCGTCGCCCTGCGGCAGCAGGTCGCGCATGCGCGGCGAATCACTGCGGCTGGCGCGGCCAGCGGCATCGTAGGGCGTGCGGGTCAGCAGGATCGGGGCATTGCGGGCGCCCTTGGGCACCACGATCACCGTATACAGCCTGGTGCCATCACGCATCGGCACCATCACCACGCGCTTGTCGTAGTCACGACCGACATCGGGGGCAACGAAGGGCTTGCCGCTGATGTCCGGGGTCATCGGCGGGGTATCGGCGGCCAGCACGGTGCTGGACAGGCAAAGGGCAATGGCTACAGCGACGGCACGCACACGCATGGACAACCCCTCCCGGCAGGAAAGCCTCAAGCCTACTCCTGCCTTGAGCCGTGAGGTGTGGGCGGGCTTTGCATTCTGCGGCGGATGCAGGCAGGACTGATGGCACATGTGCCCGCGGTGCCGCCGCGCTCGCCAACGACCGGTAGTGCCGGCCGCTGGTCGGCAACTTCATGATCCTGGGGCGCGTTACGCGGTTGCCGGCCAGCGGCCGGCACTGCCGGTCAGGCCATCGGCACTTCGTGCAACGCAAGCCAACGCCAACGCCCCTGCTCCTGGCGCAGCACCGCCAGCGACTCTCGCCATGTGGGCCGGCCGCCATCGAGCGAATGCCCTTCGCGATAGCGCAGCACCGCCAGCGGTGACAGCGCATCCACCGCCTGCACGGCTTCGATGGAAATCTGCAGCCCTGGACGCGCGCCATGACCACCCGCGAACAGTGCCTGCACGGCATTCCGGTCCAGTCTGCGACCCGCGATGCCGACCATGCTGAAGTCCGCGCAGAAATGCGCCATCAGATCGTCCAGCGCATCGGCGCCGACATCGGCACGGAACCAGGCCTGCAGCTTGTCGTGCAGGTGGTGGACTTCATGTTCTGCGGTGATATCCATCAGGCATTCTCAGGTTGCGAAAGGGAAACAGAGTGCGAGTGGCGCAACAGCGCCATCGGCAACAGCGTCATTGCGGCGGCCAGACCCAGAGCCACGCTGGTGGCGCGTGCTGGCAGCCACTGCATGGCCAGCGCCAGCAACAGCGCAATGGCGGCAGTACCAAGGCAGAAACTGAGCTGACGGTTGAGGTTCCAAAGGGCACTGGCATCGCCCAGCGCTTCACCCTCCACGCCGTGGAAAGCCAGCGTCTGCGCGGTACTGCTGCACAGGCTGCCACCGGCGCCCATCAGCGCGAACAGCAGCCCGGCCAACGCGAAGGCCGGCTGCGGCAGCATCGCCATCAACAGCAGGCCGCTGGCCTGCAGGATCATTCCCATACGCAGTACCGTGGCCGGGCCGAAGCGCGCCAGCAGGCGCTTGCTGGCCGTGATCGCAATGGCCGAGGCCAGCGCCCAGGGCAGCATCAACGCGCCGATGCGTGCCGCGCTGTAACCGGCCTGGTGCAGCTGCAGGGTACTGACCAGCTGACTGCCGATGAACACACCGGGCACTGCCAGATAGACCAGCATCGCCAGGCGCAGGCCCCGATGGGACAGCAGCGACCAGCGCAGCAGGGGCTGCGTCTGCTGCCGTGCATGCCGCAGGTGTGCCGCCGCCAACAGCATTGCGATCAACAGCATTACGGCACCGGCGGCCCGATGGCCGGGTTCACCCAGCCAGGTCAGCGCCAGCAGCAACGCGCCCAGCGCCAGCATCGCGGTAGACAGCGCATAGGCCTGCAGGCGCGGCGCACTGCGCGCGCCATCGGCCGGCATCCAGGCCAGCACCAGCCCGATCGCCACCACGGCCGGCGGCAGGCTGGCCCAGAGCACACCGCGCCAGGACAACCACTGCACCAGCAGCCCACCGAGCGCGGGCGCCAGTGCCGGCACCAGCAGCGCCACCAGCAGGATGCGGCGGGTCAGCGCGCCACGCTGGTCGGACGTGCATTGTCGGTACGCTGCCGCCTGTGCCACCGGAATCAGCAGGCCACCGGCCAGCCCCTGCAGCAGGCGCCAGCCCAGCAGCCAGCCGATACCCGGTGCGGCGCCGGCCAGCACAGCGGCAACCGCGAACAACAGCAACGCCACCAGCAGCAGGCGACGCTCACCACAGCGCGCGGCCAACCAGGGCGCCAGCGGAATCACCACGCTCAGGCCCAGCATGTAGGCGGTGCCCACCCAGGCCAGGGTACCGACATCAGCGTGCAGTTCCGCTGCCAGTGCCGGATAGGCCACCGTGGCGATGAACATGTTGACCAGATCCAGGGCGAACGCCAGCAGGAAGATCGCCTCATGGCGCAGGCGGGGGGACGGCATCGGCGGCGCTCCAGCAGGGAAGCGGCCAGCATGCCGTGCGGGCCTTGTTGGAAAAACACGACAGCAACTGCAACACTGTCAAATCCACTTTGACAATGAATTGCCATGGTCAGCCTCGATCGCTTCGATATCTTCCGCGCCGTGGTCGAGGCCGGCAGCCTCACCGCAGCAGCTGATCGGCTCGGCCTCAGCCGCGCGGTGGTCAGCTTCAACCTGAAGCGGCTGGAGCAGGAGCTGGGCGTGACCCTGCTGTTGCGCAGTACCCGCCACCTGGCCCTGACCGAGGCCGGCGAACAGTTCCTGCAGCACTGCGTGCAGGCGTTGGACGCCGCACAGGCAGCGATCGATGCCGCGCGCCGCGACCAGCACCAGCTTCAGGGCGTGCTGCGCCTGACCACCACGCCGGAGTACGCCCAGCTACGCTTGATTCCTGCGCTGGAGGCGTTCCGTGCGCGGCACCCGGCGCTGCAGCTGCACCTGTCCACGTCTCCCGCGCCGGCGGACCTGATTCCCGAGCGCTTCGACCTGGCGATCCGTCTTGGCCGTCTGCCGGATTCGGGCCTGCACGCCAGCGAACTGGAACGCCATCCACTGTGCCCCGTGGCGGCTCCGTCCCTGCTGGCACGCCTGCCCTCTGCCGATGCTGCCGACGACCCCGTGCAGCTGGGCACCCTGCCCCGCCTCGGCTACCCGCGCCTGGCCGACGTGCCGGTGGTGGCGCCGGATGGCAGCGACGCCCTGTTTGCCACCAACCCGGGCAATGCGGTGGTGCGCGTAGATGGTGCCAGCAGCCTGCGTGCCTTCGCCGTGGCCGGCGCCGGGGTCACCGTGCTGCCACGCTGGCTGATCGAGGACGACCTGGCCCAGGACCGGCTGCGCCCGGTGCTGCGCCAGCACCGCTTCCCGCAGCAGAGCGTATACGCGGTCTACCCGCACAGCACGCAGCCCTCACCGAAGGTGCGGCAGCTGATCGATTTCCTGCGCGGGTGGTTTGGCAAATGAAAAAAGGGGACGGAGGGGATTAAGTCGTTTGTGCATAAACGACTTAATCCCCTCCGTCCCCTTTTTCAGACACGGCCCTGTGCGGGCCGTGTCTTCAGGCATCAGCGCAGCACCTGCTCCACCAGCTGCACGTCCACGCTCTGCAGCGGCTCGGCCGCATTGCGGGACAGCTGCACCTGGTAGGTGCCGCTGTCGATCTTCCACTGGCGCGCCTGTGCATCGTAGTGGGCCAGGGTCTTCGGCTCGGCTTCGATGCGGATGCGGCGCTGTTCGCCCGGCTGCAGGTTCACCTTGTCATAGCCGATCAGGCGGATCGGCGTGGTGCTGCCGGCCGGAAGCTTCAGGTACAGCTGGGCCACGTCGGCACCGGCACGCTTGCCGGTGTTGCGGATGTCGACGCTGGCGACCAGGCGCGAGCCCTCCACGCTCACCTTCAGGTTCTCATAGGCGAATGAGGTGTAGGACAGGCCATGGCCAAAGGAGAAGGTCGGGGTCAGACCCTTGGCCGCCATCCACTTGTAGCCGACGTTGGCGCCTTCGATATCGAAATCGAACACATCACCAAACGGCTTGGCCGGCTTGAAGCCGAGGCCGTCGATGTGCGGGCGTGGCAGCTGCGATTCGTCCGTCACCCAGGTCACCGGCAGGCGGCCGGACGGATTGACCTGGCCGGTCAGCAGCGCGGCAATGCCTTCGCCACCGCGGATGCCCGGATACCAGGCCTGCAGCATCGCCGGCACCTGCGCCAGCCACGGCGTGCGCACCGGGCCGTTGGTTTCCAGCACCAGCACGGTCTTCGGGTTGGCCTTGGCCACTGCCGAGATCAGGGCATCCTGGTTGTCCGGCAGCTGCATGTCCGGCAGGTCCACCGATTCGGCGGCCCACTGGGTGGCGAACACGATGGCCACGTCAGCCTGCGCGGCGGCCTTGGCCGCAGCGGCGGCATTGATCCCGTCCACATACTCGATGGTCGCGTCCGGGCGCGCCGCACGCAGCGATTCCAGCGGCGAGGACGGGTGGAAGATCACCGGGCCCGGCCAGGTGGTCGGCATCACGCCCGGCACCGCATTGGTGCCCTTTGCGGTCACGCCCACCATCGACGAACCACCGCCACCGATCACGCCCTTGTCGGCATGGCCACCGATGATGACGATGCGCTTCACGCTGTCGGCCAGCGGCAGCAGGTTGCCCTCATTGCGCAGCAGCACGCTGCCCTCTTCCACCGTGCGCTGGGCAACGGCGAAGCCGGCCTCGGCATCGACCTTCTGGTGCTGCGGCGGGTTGTCGAAGCTGCCATGCAGGAACATCGTGCGCAGGATGCGCGCCACCATGTCGTTCAGGCGCGCCTGCGGCACCACGCCACCGTGCACGGCCAGGCGCAGCGGTTCGTCGAAGAACACCGCCGCGTCGAACACTTCACCGGCCGACTGCTGATCGAGGCCGGCCAGCGCCGCCTTCGAGCCACTGTGCACGCCACCCCAGTCGGACATCACGAAACCGGGGAACTTCCATTCCTGCTTCAGCACCTGGTTCATCAGGTAGCCGTTCTCGCAGCCGTAGGTGCCGTTGATCTTGTTGTACGAGCACATCGCCACGCCCGGGCGACCGGCTTCCAGCGCGATCTCGAAGGCCAGCAGGTCCGACTCGTGCATGGCCTGTTCGCCGATGCGCACGTCGTGGAAGTTGCGGCGGGTCTCCATGTCGTTCAGCGCGAAGTGCTTCATCGAGGAGATCACGTGCTGGCTCTGCACGCCCTGGATCAGCGCGCCAACCATCGAGCCGGCCAGCAGCGGATCTTCACCGGCATATTCGAAGTTGCGGCCGTTGCGCGGGTCGCGCTGCAGGTTGACGCTGCCCGACAGCAGGATATTGAAGCGCTGCTGCCATGCCTCGCGACCCATCGTGGCGCCACCGGCGAAGGCGACTTCACGGTTCCAGCTCGATGCGGTGGACGGGCCCGACGGCATCGCCGTGGCGAAATCGCCCGGGCGGATGCCACCCGGATTGGTCACGCCGACGCCGGCATCGGCCGATTGCTGCGACGGAATGCCCAGCCGCGCCACGCCCGGCACGAAACCGGCCGAACCGACTGCGCCTTCCGGCAGCGGGCCACCGTCCTTGCCCAGCCCGAAGTAGCTGTGCAGCATCTGGAACTTCTCATCCTCGGTCATCGCCTTCAGCAGCAGCGCAGCGCGCGCGTCGGCGTTGAGGGTGGTGTCCATCCACGGCCTGTCGCCATGCGTGTCGGCGGCGTAGGCCAGGGTCAGCAGGGTGGCGCGCAGGGTACTGCCTTCCACCTTGAACGGCGCACTGCTGGCGGCCTGGAAGCCATCGCTGAAATAGCTGGCATCGGCTTCCAGCGCGACACGCGCCGGATCGAAGCCTGCGGCCTTGGCCGATTCACCGGCCACCGCGCCGAGCAGCACCGCCGGTGCACCCAGCCGCGAACGGGTGACCAGCGCTGGCAGCTGCGCCGCACCTGCACCGGCATCGGTATAGACCGCCACGGTGTGGCGGCCGTCGTCCAGGCGCAGGTAGTTCAGGCCCGGCTGGTCGGGGCCGGATTCAGCGGCGATCGGCAACCGGGTCAGCACGGCCTGGCCGCGCTGGGTCTGGCCATCATCCTTGCCGGCAGCAATGAAGCGGTACGCGTAGCCCAGGCCATCGGCCAGCACCTGCAGCGGATCGACCTGGCCGATGCCGCGCTGCACCTGGCGCACGCTCACCGCGTCCACCTGCAGGGTCTTCAGCTGGGCGGCCAGGGCCGGCATCGCCTCGGCGGTCGGGGCCTGTTCCAGGGTCAGCACAGTGAACGCGGCGGGGTCGGCCCAGGCCGGGGCGGCCAGTGCGGCAGACAGGGCCAGGGACAGTGCAAGCGGCTTTGTAAACGTTTTCATCGGCAGGCGTAATTCCGTTGCCAAGGCAATCGGTCCAGGGAAAGTGCCGCCGAAGGGTGCAGCGTTCATGCCGCGCAGGGGTTGCCAGGCAACGTCCCGCAGGCCGATGGACGGGCCGGTCTGCGCGCGGGACCCTCCTCCCGGCGTGACAACCTGCCTGCCCGGGCCGCGCAGGGCGACCCAATCCTGTGAAGATTGTGCGAGGGCGTTCACACCTGTCAACAGGACCTAAGTCACAGGGGCAACCCGGCCAGCGGTTATCAGGCCATCACCGGCGGTCATCAGCGCGCCGCGCGAGGCTGCCGATAATGAGGGTCCCTGGCCACGAACCGAGCCCATGACCGTCCATCGCGACTTCGACCATCTCTGGCGCGACCGCTGTGACACCTCCAGCCAGCGCGCGCCGCGCGTGTTGATCCGGGTGTTCGTGGCCCCGGGGGAGTTGGAGCGCAGCGTGGCGTTCTACGAGCAGCTGCAGGGTGTGGTGGCCGATGCGGGGTTCCCGTTTCCGGAGGCCGGGCTGCGTCTGGCGATGGTCGGTGCGTTCCTGTTGATCGAGGGCAGCGAGACGGCGCTGGCGCCGTTCACTTCGACCACGGGGACACTGCTGGTCGATGACGTTCGGCCCTATCACGACAAACTGGTCGCGGCTGGCGCCGAGATCATCTTCCCGTTGCAGGTGGTACCCACCGGGGCGGCGTTCAACGCGGTGCATCCCGATGGCACGGTGGTCGAGTACGTGCATCACCGGCCGGATCCGCACGGCCGGTGAGGGTGCGCCCGGCACCCGCGGTAGTGCCGGCCGCTGGCCGGCAACCTCAGAAGCAACAGCCGAAGCAAAAGCGGGCTTCCTGTGGGATGGCGGGGTGGGTCCGGCTGCGGGGGACGCTGCAAGTACGTCCATGTAAGCTCGGTCGCGCCATCCATGGCGCTCACGCCCCCGCCAACGGACCCACCCCGCCTTAGACAATTTCTCGCAACCTGCAGTAGATCCACGCCATGCATGGATGCTCTTCGTTTCATTGTCGAAATATTTGATTTCGATGGAGATTCATCCACGCATGGCGTGGATCTACAATCCCTCCATGTCCTCCCCCTCCCTACCCTGGAATGGCACGTTGCAGCTGGATGCTCACGTGGCCGTGCTGCAGGGCCATGCCGGTGGCAGCGCCTCGCATGCGCACTACGCCCATCAACTGCTGTTGAGCGACGGTACGCCCTGGCAGATCGAAGTCGATGGCGTACGGCAGCAGGGCCAACGGCTGTGGCTGCCGTCCTTCCAGACGCACGCGATTCTGTCGGCGCCGGAAGCGGGCTGTACGGTGTTCCTTGAGCCGGCGCATGCCGACCTCGAACAGATCCAGCAGCACCTGCACGCGCTGCCGGGCACTGCGATGGAACTGCACGACTGGCTGCCACGGTTGAGCCGCCCACAGCCGCTGGACCGCCGCGTGCAGGCGGCGTTGGCCCGTATTGCCCAGCACCTGCCCGGCCCGGTGCCGGCCGCCGATATCGCCGAGGCGGCGCACCTGTCGACCAGCCAGCTGCACCGGCGTTTCCAGTCCGAGCTGGCAGTGACCCTGCGCGGCTGGGTGCTGTGGCAACGGTTGCGCCGCGCGCTGATGCATCATCTGAGCGGTCACAACCTGACCGACAGTGCGCATGCCGCTGGATTCGCCGATCTGGCCCATCTCTCGCGCAGCCTGCGCGGCATGTTCGGCATCGGTGCCGCGCAGCTGCAGGGCCTGCAGCTGCACGCGGCCTGACATGTTCAATCATTCGCGCCTGCGCAGGCCTTCCGGCAACTCCGGCACCTCGCCATGCGGCAGTTCGCGGAACGGTGCCAGCAGCTGCCCCGGATAATCGCGCGGATAGTCCGGTTGGCTGCCGATGCCAAGGTCGCGTTGCTGCAGCCGATAACCCGGCGCATCGAAGGCGGTCCCCAGCAGATGGTCCCAGGCGGTCAGGAACAGGCCGAAGTTGACGTCGCCCGCGGTGCCGTAACGCATGTGGTGGAAGCGGTGCAGCGGCGCCCAGGCCATCACCCGACCCAGCACGCCGGGACGCATGTCCACGTTGGAGTGCTGCAGCAGCAGCTGGATGGCAATGGCGAAAGCCAGCACCGCAGCCACCGGCATCGGCAGGCCCAACAGCAGCAGCGGCAGCACGCCGCCCACCGCTTCGGCCGCCTGATGCAGCGGGTGTTTCATCAGCCCGTTGAAGCCGTACATGCGGGTGACGCTGTGGTGCACCGCATGCAGCCGCCACAACCAGCCGATGCGATGGCTGGCGTAGTGCACCAGGGTGATGCCCAGATCAGCGCAGACGATGGCCAGCAGCACCTGCAGCGCGAATGGCCACTGCACCGGCCACAACTGCCACGGAATGATTGCCGCCAGCAGCGGCACCGCCGCGATCGACAGCAGGTTCAGGCTTTCGTTGACCAGTGCATGCAGGCTGTCACGCAGGCTGTCGCCGTGGTCGTGGTTGAACGCGGGGTCGTACGGCCAGGCACGCTCGGCGGCGAACGAGACCGCGATGGCGGCCGCCAGCAAGGCCAGCAGCCACAACGGATCACCGTGGCAATGGCCGACCCAGACGACGGCAGTGGCAACGAAGCCCAGCAGGAACAGCGGGGCATACAGGCGGAGCATCCAGTGCTTCATGGGCAACCCGGAAAGTGAGGGGCCTGCATGCTGGCGCCGCGTATGGGGTGCTGGCTTGAACAAACAGCGCAACCCGCACGCACCGGGTAGAAGCCGACCTTGGTCGGCGCCGCGTTTCCCACATCCACGCATGGCGCGGCTCTACAATGGCGCCCTCATCGCGCCCGGGGCCGGCATGGATTCCTTCAACCTGATGCGTGCCTTCCGCCGCATCGTCGAACGCGGCGGGCTGGCCCGCGCTGCCGAAGACCTCGGCATGTCGCCCGCCGGCCTGAGCAAACAGCTGCGCACGCTGGAAGCGCATCTGGGCGTGGTACTGCTGCAGCGGACCACGCGGCGCATGAGCCTGACCGAGACCGGCCACGCCTATTACCGCGAATGCTGCCGCCTGCTCGACGAGCTGGACGCATTGGAACGCGGCATCGCCGAACAGCGCGGCGACGTGGCCGGGCGCCTGCGCGTGAACGCGCCGCAGTCGTTCGCACTGAGCACGCTGTCGCCGCTGCTGCCACGCTTCCTGCAGCAGCATCCGCAGCTGTCGTTGGATCTGGTGATGGAAGATCGCCTGCTCGATGCAGTCGGTGAGGGTTTCGATGTATCGCTGCGGCTGCGTGCCGAGCTGGATGATTCACGCCTGGTGGCGCGCCGGCTGGCGTCGCTGCAGCAGGTGCTGTGCGCGGCCCCGTCCTACCTGCGGCAGCATCCGGCACCGCAGGCGGTGGACGATCTGCAGGCGCACAGCGTGCTGGCCTACAGCCTGTCCGACTCGCCCGGCAGCTGGCCGCTGCTCGGCCCCGATGGCCAGGTGACGATCACCCTGCCGGCGCGCGTCACCGTCAACAACAGCCTGCTGCTGCGCGACCTGCTGGTGGCCGGCATGGGCATCGGCGCCCTGCCCTCGTTCCTGGCGGCACCGGCACTGGCCCGTGGCGAACTGCAGCAGGTGCTGCCCGACCACCGCTATCCGCCACGCTTCGTGCATGCGGTCTACCCCACCTCGCGCCACCTGCAGCCCAAGGTGCGTGCCTTCATCGATTTCCTGCACGCCGAGCTGCCCGGCTGCGCCGGCCTGGATTCGTAACCGCCAGCGAAAACTGGGCTGCCCGCGGCGTGCTGTTTCGGCCACGCCGCGCTGCCTAATCTGCCGCCTCCCCTCTCACCGATGGCAGGCAGATGTCTTCCGTTCCTTCCCCCGCCACCGCCGCGCCGGTGGTCGATTTCTTCCACGACGTGGTCTGCGGCTGGTGCTTCGTGCTGGCCCCGCGCCTGCAGCAGGTCTCGGCCGAACTCGGCATCCAGGTGCGCCACCGCAGCTTCGTGCTGCAGGACTCGCGCGCGCAGATGGTCGAGGTGTTCGGCTCGATGGAGCGCGCCAAGGCGATCATCCTGCGCCACTGGACCGACTGCGCCGCGCATGAAGACACCGCGCGCATCGATATCGAAGGCATGCGCGCACAGGACTTCGAGTATCCGTCCGGCTGGCTCGGCGCACTGGCCTGCCAGGCCGCCGGCATGCTCGGTGGCAACGACGCCCATGGCGCGATGTTTGATGCCGTGCAATGGGCGCACCTGCACCAGCACCGCAACATCGGCGACGCCGAAGTACTGCTGGATATCGCCGAATCGCTGGGCCATCCACGTGGCGCCTTCGCTGACCACATGCGCAGCGACGCAGTACGCCAGCGCGTGCAGGCCGATCGTGCCGAAGCCGCTGCCCTCGGCATCCGTTCCATACCCACCGTGATCGGCGGCAACGGCCTGCGCCTGCAGACCCTGCCGCTGCCACACCTGCGCCAGGCCCTGGCGCCTTTGGTCGCGGCCTGAGCCGCACCCTCCCCCACCCTGCAAGGAGATTCCCCATGACCCCACGTACCCTGGCCACCGCGCTGGCCCTGCTGCTGGCCGGCACCGCCGCTTCCACCACCGTGTCCGCACACGAACGCGTTCCCTCCGGCCAGCAGGTCGGCACCAGCCCCTGGGGGCCGAAGGACGAGATCGGCCGCCTCAACCTGATCACCGAAGCCTCGCGTGCGGCGATCCTGTCACGGGTCAGCGGCGGCAAAGCCTATGACCTGGCCACCGAATACTACGTCGGCATGCCCAGCTGGCAGGATGCCGGCGACCCGCACTACCAGTTCTGGATGACCCACACCCCGCGCGGCACGGTGATGGACGACCCGATGGGCGTGGGCGAGACCATGAACCTCACCCGCAGCTACACCGGCACCGCATTCTCGATGTACAGCCACACCGGCACCCACATCGATGCGCTGAACCACTTCGGCATCCACGGGAAGATCTGGAACGGCTTCGAGGCCGACAAGCACCTCGGCGACCGTGGCTGGAATGTCACCGGCATCGAGAAGTTCCCGCCGCTGATCGCGCGTGGCGTGCTGATCGACGTGGCCGCCGCCAAGGGCGTGGACATGCTGCCTGACAGCTACCGCGTCACCCGCCAGGACCTGAAGGATGCGCTGGCACGCCAGAAGGTGAAACTGCAGCAGGGCGACGTGGTGCTGATCCGCACCGGCCGCATGCGCCTGTTCGAGCAGCCCAGGGCCTACATGGCCAACCCGCCGGGCATGGGCCTGGACGCGGCACGCTTCCTGGTCGAGGACAGCGGCGCGATGATCGTCGGTGCCGACAACCTCAGCTTCGAGACCTTCCCCTCGGAGGTGTCCGACGACTACGTGCCGCTGCACACCTACCTGCTGGCCCAGCAGGGCGCGCCGATCATCGAGCTGGTGGCGCTGGACGAACTGGCCCGCGACAAGGTCTACGAGTTCGCCTTCATCGGCGGCCCGCTGAAGATCCGCGGCGGCGATGCCGCGCCGCTGCGCCCGGTGGCGCTGCCGGTGCGCCCGTAACCAGGGCCTGTGGGTGCCGACCTTGGTCGGCACTCCTTTACCCCCTTCAGCAACCTGAAACCGGACCCTCCGATTTCATTAGTAATTCTACTCACAAAACGAGTAGCATGTCTGGTCTCAGCCCCTGATACCGGCCCGTCGATACTCGCGCCATGCCCGCTGTTTCCGCCCGTTCCTGCCGTTTCCAGCCCGCCCGGCGCCTCCCCTGGAGGGCCGGCTGATGGGTGCCGTCGTCGCCCTCGACCGGCTGCTGGACGGGCGCCAGCTGTGGCGCGGCCCGGCCCGCCAGGGGCCGGCCAGCGACCACCTGGCCAGCGGCCACCCGGCACTGGACGCACGCCTGCCCGGCGGTGGCTGGCCCACCAGCGGGCTGTGCGAGGTACTGCAGGCGGCGCCCGGGGTGGGTGAGCTGGCGCTGGTCTGGCCGGCGCTGGCCAAGCTGAGCCTGCGCGACCGCCCGATCGTGCTGGTCGCCCCGCCCTATCGCCCGCATGCCCCGGCCTGGGCGGCAGCCGGGCTGGACCTGGCCCAGCTGCAGATCATCCACGCAGCGCCGAAACAGGCGCTCTGGGCCACCGAGCAGTGCCTGCGCTCTGCCGCCTGCGCGGCGGTGCTGTGCTGGCCGCACCAGGCCGACGACCGCGCCCTGCGCCGGCTGCAGGTCGCCGCCGACAGCGGCCAGTGCCTGGGCTTCGTGTTCCGCGAGGCGCAGGCGGCGCGCAATCCCTCTCCGGCCAGCCTGCGCCTGCAGCTCGACCACGGCCAGGTGCGGGTGCTGAAGTGCCGAGGCGGCCTGCCGCCGGCGCAGCCGTTGCCGCTGGCCATCGCCCACTGAGGCCGCGCCATGCACTGGGCCTGCCTGTTGTTGCCGCAGCTGGCGCTGGACAGCGTGCTGCGCCTGCAGCCGGATCCGCAGCGCCCACTGGTGCTGCTGCAGGGGCCGGCACAGCGTCGCGTACTGCGTGCGGTCAGCCCGTCGGCACGCGCAGCGGGGCTGCGCCCGGGCATGCTGCTGTCGGCTGCGCAGGTGCTGGTGCAGGACATGCACCTGCACGATTACGATCCCAACGCCGAACAGCACACCCGGCAGCTGCTGGCCAGCTGGGCCTACGCCTACAGCTCGCAGGTCAGCCTCGATTTCCCGCATGCACTGGTGCTGGAGATCGGCGCCAGCCGCGCCCTGTTCGGTGACTGGCTGACGATCCAGCAGCGGCTGCGCAACGAACTGCACGAACTCGGCTTCCGTCACCGTCTGGTGGCCGCACCTACCCCACATGCCGCGCGCGTGCTGGCCAACGTCCACGACGGCCTCGGCATCGATGCACAGCAACTGCCGGCGGCGCTGGCGCAGTTGCCCCTGCCGCGCTGCGGCCTGCCCAACGAGGCGGTGACGGTGCTCGGCCGCTCCGGCCTGCGCACGCTGGGCACAGTGCTCGAGCTGCCGCGCGACAGCCTGGCCCGGCGCTTTGCCCCCGAGGTCCTGCAGCAGCTGGATGCACTGCGTGGGCTACCCACCGCGCCACTGCGCTACTACCAGCCACCGGACCGTTTCGATGCACGCATCGAATTCGAGTACGAGATCGAATCCAGCCAGGCCCTGTTGTTCCCGCTGCGTCGCCTGCTGCTGGACCTGGCCGCGTTCCTGTGTTCGCGCGATGGCGGCGTGCAGCGCTTCGACCTGCATTTCGAGCACGATCTGCTGCCGGCCAGCGTGCTGACCATCGGCCTGCTGGCACCGGAACGCGATCCCGCGTTGCTGTTCGAGATCGCGCGCAACCGCATGGAAGCGTTCGCCCTGCCGGCCGGCAGCCGCGCACTGCGCCTGCAGGCCGAACAGCTGCCACCGTTCGTGCCCGCCGCGCGCGACCTGTTCGACACCCGGCCGGCACAGGCGATGCCCTGGAACCAGCTGCGCGAGCGCCTGCGCGCGCGGCTGGGCGATGACGCCGTGCAGCCGCTGGCGGTGCAGGCCGACCATCGCCCCGAACGCGCCAGTGGCAGCCAGCCCGCAGCCAAGCCTCCGTCGTACTGGCCGCTGCGCCCTGGCTGGTTGCTGGACACCCCGCAACCGCTGCGTGATCCGCGGCTGCGCATCGTCACCGGGCCGGAGCGGATCGAATCGGGCTGGTGGGACCAGGCCGACGCGCGCCGCGACTACTACGTGGTGGAAACCGCACACGGCCAGCGCGGCTGGGCTTTCCGTGAGCGCAACGATCCGCATGCGCCGTGGATGCTGCACGGCTGGTTCGGCTGAGCCGCCATGTACAGCGAACTGCCCGGCTACGCCGAACTGCACTGCCTGTCGGCCTTCAGTTTCCAGCGCGGCGCTTCGATCGCCGAAGAGCTGTTCGCGCGCGCCGCCGGCCAGGGCTACCGCGCGTTGGCGATCACCGACGAATGCTCGCTGGCCGGCATCGTGCGTGCCTGGCAGGCGGCGAAGGCGCATGGCGTGGCGCTGATCGTCGGCGCCGAATTCCAGGTCGAGGACGGACCCAAGCTGGCCCTGCTGTGCACCGACCAGGCAGCCTATGCCGGGCTGTGCCAGTTGATCACTACCTGTCGGCGGCGCGCGGCCAAGGGCGAGTACCGTTGCCTGCGCGAGGACCTGCTCGGCCTGCCCGACGGCCTGCTGTGCCTGTGGCTGGACCGGCAACCGGCCGCCACCGACCTGGAACTGCTGCGCGCCGGCTTCAATGATCGGCTGTGGCTGGCGGTGGAACTTCACCACGAGCACGACGACGCACGCCGCCTGCAGCAGCTGCAGGCCTTCGGCGAACGTCACCGCCTGACGCTGGTCGCCAGTGGCGATGTGCACATGCACGTGCGACGCCGCCGCGCCCTGCAGGACACGCTGACCGCGATCCGCCATCGTTGCAGCGTGGCCGAAGCCGGCTGGCGCCTGTTTCCCAACGGCGAGCGCCACCTGCGCCCGCGCACCGCGCTGGCCCAGCTGTATCCCGCCGAACTGCTGGCCGAGACCCTGCGCATCGCCGAACGCTGCCACTTCACCCTGGAACAGCTGCAGTACACCTATCCACGCGAGCTGGTGCCGGAGGGGCATGACCCGGACAGCTGGCTGCGCGAGCTGGTCGAAGAAAAGATTCCCTGGCGTTGGCCAGAAGGCATCAAGGACGCACAGCGCAAGCAGATCGAACATGAGCTGGCGTTGATCCGGGAGAAAAACTACGCCTCCTACTTCCTTACCGTGCATGACATCGTGCGCTTCGCCCGCAGCCAGGACATCCTCTGCCAAGGGCGTGGCTCGGCGGCCAATTCGACGGTGTGCTTTGTGCTGGGCGTGACCGAGATCGATCCTGCGCGCAGCAATCTGTTGTTTGAACGCTTCATCTCCGCCGAGCGCAATGAGCCGCCGGACATCGACATCGACTTCGAGCACGAGCGCCGCGAGGAAGTGCTGCAGTACGTGTTCAAGCGCTATGGCCGCGAGCGCGCCGCACTGACCGCAGTAGCAATCAGCTACCGTGGCCGCAGCGCGATCCGCGACGTGGCCCGTGCGCTCGGCCTGCCGATGGACCAGGTCAACGAACTGGGCGCGGCAATGGATCATTGGGGCGGCAACATCCCACTGCCGGAAACCCTCCGCGAGCGCGGTTTCGATCCGGACACACCCTTGATGCGGCGGCTGCTGGCATTGACCGCCGAGCTGATCGACTTCCCACGCCACCTGTCTCAGCATCCGGGTGGTTTCGTCATCTCCGAGCATCCGCTGTCGACCCTGGTGCCGGTAGAAAACGCGGCGATGGCCGACCGCACCGTTATCCAGTGGGACAAGGACGATCTGGATGCCACCGGCCTGATGAAGGTCGACTGCCTGGCGCTGGGCATGCTCACCGCCATCCGCAAGTGCCTGGCGATGCTGAAACAGCATGGCCTGCATGAAGGACGCATGGATGCGATCCCCGATGAAGACGGCCCGACCTACGACATGATCTGCGCCGCCGACACCATCGGCGTGTTCCAGATCGAGTCGCGCGCGCAGATGGCGATGCTGCCACGCATGCAGCCACGCGAGTTCTATGACCTGGTGATCGAGGTGGCGATCGTGCGACCCGGCCCGATCCAGGGTGACATGGTCCATCCCTACCTTGAGCGGCGGCGGATCCTGCGCGAACAGGGACCGGACGCGTTGAACGACCCGGACAATCCGCTCTACCCACCACAGCTGGAACGCGTGTTCGCACGCACGCTGGGCGTGCCGCTGTTCCAGGAACAGGTGATGCAGCTGGCAGTGGAAGCAGCTGGTTATGAACCCGGCGAAGCCGATGCATTGCGCCGCTCGATGGCCGCCTGGAAGCGTCGTGGCGGCTTGGAACCGCATCGCGAAAAGCTGCTGACGGGCATGTTGAAAAACGGCTTCAGCCTGGAATATGGCGAGCACCTGTTCGAGCAGATCAAGGGGTTCGGTGATTACGGTTTCCCGGAAAGCCACGCGGCCAGCTTCGCCCTGCTCACCTATGCCAGCTGCTGGCTGAAGTGCCATCACCCCGCCGCGTTCACCGCCAGCCTGATCAACAGCCAGCCGCTGGGCTTCTACAGCCCCGACCAGCTGCTGCAGGACGCGCGCCGGCACGGCATCCGCGTGCTGCCGGTGGACGTGCGCCACAGCGACTGGGACTGCACCCTGGATTTCAGCAGGGGCGCGGCCGCGATCCGGCTCGGCCTGCGCCTGGTCGATGGCTGCAACGAGCCCGACGTGCAGGCCATCATGCGCGAACGTGCGCGGCGCCCGTTCGACGATGTGGGCGACCTGTGCCAGCGCACCGCCCTGGACCGCCGCCAGCAGGGCCTGCTGGCCGATGCCGGTGCGTTGCGTGGGCTCAGTGGCCATCGCCATCGTGCACGCTGGGATATCTCCGGCGTGGAAAACCGGCTGCCGCTGTTCGACCAGGCCCGCGCCACCGCCGAAGCCCGCGTGCCATTGCCGCTGCCCAGCGCATGGGAGGACATGCAGGCCGATTACCGCAGCACCGGCACCACCCTTGGCCGCCACCCGATCTCGTTCCTGCGTGCGCAGCTGCGCAGCCGTGGCTGTCTGGATGCCGCACAGCTGGTGGACCACGGTCATGGCCGTCGCGTGCGTATCGCCGGCCTGGTACGCATGCGCCAGCGCCCGCAGACCGCCAGCGGCGTCACCTTCCTCACGCTCGAAGATGAGACTGGCATGGTCAACGCCGTGGTCTGGCGGCACCTGGCCGATCGCCAGCACCGGGTACTGGTCGATACCCAGCTGATGCAGATCGATGGCCGCCTGGAACGCGTCGATGGTGTGCAGCATGTCATCGTGCAGCGCATGCACTGCCTGGATGAGCTGCTGCAGGGACTGCGCAGCCACAGCCGCGATTTCCACTGACGCCGGGAATCACCGCGTAACGGCCACTGGGTGATGTCGAGCAGGTAGAGGTAGAGTCGACTGTCAGTCGACTTGCGCGCGCCAGCGCGGGAATCTCCGTGATCTGATCGAACAGCAGTCGACTGACAGTCGACTCTACCCATCCCCTTTTGCATCCGCTATCGTCGGCACATCCAAGGAAGGACCACCCGATGCCCCGTGCGCTGCTGCTGACCACACTGGTGGTCTCCACCCTCGCCCTGCTTGTTTCCGGCTGGACCGCCTGGAACCTGCATCGCAGCCAATCGCCACAGCGCATCATCGAAGCACGCGGCCTGGTCATCCACGATGCAAGCGGCCAGCCGCGGGTGATCCTCGGCGCACCGGTCCCCGACCCGCTCAGCCAGGGCCGCACCCAGGGGCCGCGCGCCACCGCCCTGTCTGGCCTGATCCTGCTTGGCCCCGACGGTTCCGAGCGTGGTGGTTATGGCACCAGCGACCGCGGCGGCGAAGCCCTGCTCACCCTCGACGATGCCACCGGCACTACCGAAGTATTCAAGGTCGTCGCCAACCCGGATCGCGGCGCCAGCCTGATGGTCAAGCACCAGAACAACACCGGCGCCATGCTCACCTCCTGGCAGGGCAAGCCGGAGCTGATGTTCGTCGATGACAGCGGCCAGTCCTACTACGTGCGCCCTGGCGCCAACGCCGCGCCCTGATCGGCTTCTGTAGCGTCGAGCCATGCTCGACGCTACACCCCGCACACGGCCGCCAGGTCATCGGCCAGCTGCCGCAGCTGCGTCGTCCCCAGTGCCGCACAGGTGATGCGCAGGCCATGTCCCGGCGCCGCCACCGCGAACACTTCGCCCGCCCGCACATGCCATCCGCGCGAAGCCAGTGCCAGCACCTGAGGATGGCTGTCAGCCGACAACGGCAGCCACAGGTTCAATCCCTCCATTGGCAGCGGCGTCGGCATGCCACGCGCGCGCAGCAACTCCTGCAGCGACTGCAGGCGCTGCTGGTAACGCTCACCTGCCGAGGCGATCTTCGCCCGCTGCGTTGCCGACGCCAGCACCGACGTCGCCGCATCCTGCAGCAGATGACTGACCCAGCCGGTGCCAGACGCCAATCGCAGCCGCAACCGCATCGCGGTTTCTTCATCGCAGGCCAACCAGGCCAGGCGCAGGTCGGGGCCGAGCGGTTTGGACAACGAACGCAACAGCGCCCAGCGCCGGCCATCCAGCGGCAGTACCGAGTGGTAGGCCTGCTGCGAAAGCAGCGCGTAATGATCGTCGACCAGCACCGCCACCTGCGGGTAGGCCGCCAGCAGCTGGCGCAACGCCCGTGCCCGCTTCGCATCCAGGCTGGCCCCGGTCGGGTTGTGCGCACGCGGGGTCAGCAGCACCGCGCGTGCACCGGCCTCCAGCGCCTGCCGAAGTGATTCGACCTGCATGCCATGCGCGTCCACCGCCACCGGCAACGGCGCGTGGCCCACGGCATTGAGCACATTGAGGCTGCCGAGGAAGCACGGATCCTCCACCGCGATGCGATCCCCCGGCAGCAGCCAGGCCGCCAGCAGGCGTTCAATGCCATCGACCGCGCCATGGGTCAGCTCCAGCGCATAACCCGCCGGGCAGTCCGCATCCAGCGAGGCGCGCGCCAGCGCCTGCAACCTCGGGTCGACCGTGCCCACGCCATACAGCCGCGGTGCGGCCGGGGCCAGGCGCAGGTTCGGCAGCAGGCGCGGATCCGGATTGCCACCGGCCAGGTCCTGCAGCGCCAGCCCGGGCGTACTGCCCTCGCGCGCCAGCGGCGGCGGCAGGCCACGCACCACCGTGCCGCGGCGGCCCGCCGTGCTGGCCAGGCCCGCCGCATCCAGGCGCTTGTAGGCAGCGGCCACGGTGTTGCGGTTCACGCCCAGCTGCTCGGCCAGTTCACGCACCGGCGGCAGCACGCTGCCGGCCGGCAAGCGGCCCTCGCCGATGCCCTCACGGATGCTGTCGAAGATCGACTCGGCACTGTGCCCGGTGATTTTCATTTTGTCCTATGCCAAAATATCTCTTGTCCTGTGCCAGTGTATCCCACCCTGGCCGCCCTGCATTGGAGGTGCCCGCATGCCCCTTGCCGCCGCCGACTGGCCCGTCGCCCAGTCCGTTGAACAGATCGCCGCCAACCTGGTCACGGTGCGCCAACGCATCGCCGATGCCTGCGCCCGCGTCGGCCGGGACCCGGCCAGCGTGCGCCTGCTGCCGGTCAGCAAGACCGTCGATGAAGCCCGCATCCGCATGGCGGTGGCCGCAGGCTGCCACGAACTTGGCGAGAACAAGGTGCAGGAGGCACAACGCAAGGCCGAAGCGATGGCCGACCTGGGCGTGCACTGGTCGGTGATCGGCCATCTGCAGACCAACAAGGCGCGCTACGTGGCACGCTTTGCCAGCGAGTTCCAGGCGCTGGACAGCCTGCGCGTAGCCGAGGCCCTGCAGCAGCGCCTGCAACTGGAAGAGCGCACCCTGGATGTGTTCGTGCAGGTCAACACCTCGGCCGAACCCAGCAAGTACGGACTGGAACCCGACGCGGTCGAGGCCTTCGTGCAACAGCTGCCAGCCTTTGATCGCCTGCGCGTGCGCGGCCTGATGACCCTGGCCATCTTCACCCCCGACGTCGAGCGCGTGCGCGCCTGCTTCGTGCGCCTGCGCGAACTGCGCGACCAGCTGCAACGCACCGCCCCGCCCGACCTGGACCTGTCGCAGCTGTCGATGGGCATGTCCGGTGATTTCGAAGTGGCCATCGAGGAAGGTGCCACCGTGGTCCGCGTCGGCCAGGCCATTTTCGGCGCCCGCGCCACCCCGGACAGCTTCTACTGGCCGAACAGCGGAGCCCCGGCATGAAGCACGCGGTTGTCCTGCAGCACGTTGGCTTTGAAGACCTCGGCACCCTGCAGCCACTGCTGTTGGCGCAAGGCTGGCAGCTGCAGCTGCTGCAGGCCGGCGTCGATGCGCTCGATGACGCCGAAACCGCCGACCTGCTGGTCGTGCTGGGCGGTCCAATCAGTGCCAATGACACAGGGACCTACCCCTTCGTCAACGACAGCATTGCCCTGCTGCAGCGCCGGCTGCAGCGGCAGCGGCCCACCCTCGGCATCTGCCTGGGTGCACAGCTGATGGCGCGCGCACTCGGTGCCAGTGTCGCTCCCAGTGGTGGCAAGGAAATCGGCTTTGCGCCACTGCTGCTGACCGATGAAGGCCAGCGTTCTCCGCTGCAGTCCCTGCAGGGCATTCCGGTACTGCATTGGCATGGTGAGGCGTTCGAACTTCCGGCCGGTGCACGCCGCCTGGCCAGTACGCCGGCCTGCCGTCACCAGGCGTTCGCCATCGGCAGCCACGCATTGGCCCTGCAATGCCATCCGGAACTGGACGCCCGCCAGTTCGAGCGCTGGCTGATCGGCCACACGCTGGAGCTGGCCCAGGCCGGCATCGATCCCAACGACCTGCGTGCGCAGGCGCGTCGCTATGGCGCACCGCTGGCTGCGGCCGCCACCGCGATGTTCGACCATTGGCTGCAGGACCTGCCGGAGACACCGCAATGAACTACCGATTGCAGATCCACCGCGATGGCGCCCACTGGGGCCACTTCGACTGCAGCGGCCCCGATGCCCTGCAACGCATGGACGCCATTGCCGCACAGCTGCCTGCCGATCAGGGCTTCCAGCTGAAACGGCAGAAAGGTGTCGGCGAAGAGCGCATCCTGTCCAGCAATGCCGATGGCCTGCGGGTACTGGCTTCGCAGATCCAGTACCGCGACATCTGACCCGATGGTGGTGCCGGCCGCTGGCCGGCATCCGGATCTGCCGGCCAGCGACCGGCACTACCGCGGCTGTTCGCCCGCGTGCAAAGCTTCACGCATGTTAACCCTGCATCGCGGCAACCACCACGGACTGCTCATCGCCCCGCGCTGGCCCTCCACCCGCATCCAACTGGAAGAAGAGGTACTGCAACGCCTGCTCGACGCGCAGGCGATGCTGCCTGCCGGGTTGCGCCTGCTGCTCACCCGTGGCTTCGAACCCGGCCACAGCCGTCTCGACGGCTTCCGCCGCGCGGTACGACGGCTCGGCATCGCAGCATTCCGCACCTGCTACCCGCAACGCCGCGATGAGATCGATGCCATCTTCGGTGCCAACGGCCACGACATCGATGGCCGTCATGTCGATGTCTCACTGGTACTGCACGGCAAGCGGCTGCGGCTGCTGCCCCTGGGCGTGTTCACCCCACTGCGCTGGCAGGATCGTCGCGTTGCCCGTCATTCCGAAGCCGTCGCGCAGGTGAAGCGCAGCCTGCAGCAGTGCGGCTTCGAGCTGCATCACAACGCCACCGAAGCCCTGCAGATCCACTGCGACTATCGCCCGCGCTGACGCCGCGGTCACCCATGCGTGCCGTGCCTCGCGCCATGGATGCAAATGATTCTCTTTTGCTGTAAGGTGCAGCCGCTGCCCTTGCCGCCGCGGGCTGTTCCCTTTCCCAGTTGTCGCCCGCCCCGTGTCCACGCCTGTCGAACCGACGGATGTCGCGCAGCTGTGCGCGGCCCATTACCGGCCGCTGCACGCCCATGTCCGCCGCAAACTCCCGCAACGCAGCGACGCCGATGACGTCGTCCAGGAAACCTGGCTGCGTGTCGTCAAAGTCGCCGCCAGCGGCCTGCTGAGCAACGGCCGCGCCTATCTGTACCGCGTCGCCCACAACCTGATCGCGGATCACTACCGGCAGCGCCAGCGCCGTCGCGAAGAGGTACTGGATGACACGCAGTTGCAGGCCATCGCCGATCCTGCACCACTGCCCGAGCAGCGACTGCTCGACGCCGAACAGCTGCGCCACCTCGACGCGATCGTCGCCGCGCTGCCACCGCGCTCGCGCCAGGTGTTCCTGCTGGCGCGGGTTGAACAATTGGCGCTGGCTGAGATCGGGCGCCAGCTCGGCATCAGCCGGCAGACCGCGCACGGCCATCTGCTGCGCGCCCTCGTCGCCCTGCAGCAGGTGCCCGGCGCATGAGCCAGGACGCGATCGCGCGTGAAGCCGCACGCTGGTGGCTGGACGGGCACGACGGTGACCGCGACGAGAACGCGTTCGACCAGTGGTACCAGGCCGACCCCCGACATGCCGCGCAGTACCAGTATCTGCAGCACCTGTGGCAGGCAGGCGCGACGCTGCCCAGCCTGCAGCGGCAACAGCAGCGCAGGCAACGCCGTCGCCTGCGCGAAGCCGGCATTGCGGTTCTGTTGCTGTGTGCGCTGGGTCTCTACAGCCGCCATGCCTCGCCGCCGGTGGCGCAGGTACTGCGTACGGCCGCTGGCGAGATCCGCGAGGAGACCCTTCCGGATGGTTCGCATGTCCTGCTGTCACCCGGCAGCGAAGTGAAGGTGCGCATCGATGGGCAGCGCCGCCAGCTCCAGTTGCAGCGTGGCCAGGCCTGGTTCCAGGTCGCCGCCGATGCCGACCGGCCCTTCCAGGTGCACACCCCGCAGGGCACCGTCACTGCACTGGGGACCGCATTCGATCTTGCCGTGCAGGGCAACAGCAGCGTGGTCACCGTTACCGAGCATCGCGTGCGCGTGGACAGCGGCAACGCCAGCATGCTGGCCAACGACGGCGAGCAGCTGCGCTTCGATGGGCAGTCAACAGCCCATGCAACAACCACCGCCCCGGGAACACTGGCCTGGCGCGAGCGGCGCCTGCACTGGATCTCGGCCCCGCTGGCCGACGTCACGCAGGGCCTGGACCGCTGGCACGGCGGGCACACGTGGGTCGTCGGCGAGCAGCTGCGCCAGCAGCCGGTCACCCTGCTTGGCAGTGCCGACGGTGCAGCCAGCAACCGCGACCAGTTGGCCACTCAGTTGCAGGTGCGCGTGCTGCGCCTCGGCGACGGCATACAGGTGTGGCTGCCGCCACGCAGGGAACAGCGTGATGGACCCTGACATCCGGCCTGCGGCTGCGTCTACCCAGGATGACGACGCTCTGCGTCAGCCCCTGGAGCCCCCGATGCTATGCCCCCGCCCCCTTGTCCTCGCCCTGTCGCTGGCCTGCGCCAGCACCGTTCCACTGCTGCCAGACAGCGCCCACGCGCAGGCCGCCACTCGAAGCTACGATCTGCCCGCCCAGCCACTGGCGGCCGCGCTGGACGCCTACAGCCGGCTGACCGGTGTCGATCTGGTGATCGGCGCGGCGCTGCCCCCAGGTCATTCGGCGCCTGCGCTGCGCGGTGACTTCGACGATGCGCAGGCCCTGACGCGCCTGCTGGCAGGCAGCGGCCTGCGCCCGCGCTTCGTGGATGCGCGTCGTGCCGCCCTGGAACCGGCGCCGGCCGAACGCGCCGATGGCAGCCGCCGCACCGGCCCGCTGCGGGTGCAGGGTACTACCGCACACGGCCAGGCACCGGGTGCCGGCGCCAGCCAATATGTACCGGCCACCCGCGATGGCTTTGCGCCCTCGGTCGGCAGCGAGCGCGTGGCGATGGCCGAACGCCAGGAAGGCAACAGCCTGCTGCGCTCGATGCCTGGCACCCACAGCTTCCATTCGCGCAGCCAGCCGGGCCTGCAGGTCAACATCCGCGGCATGACCGGTGCTGGCCGGGTCAACACCATGATCGACGGTGTCACCCAGACCTTTCGCAACAATGCCGGGCATGGCTCGGGTGGTCCGTTCGCCTATGTCGATCCTTTCCTGCTGGCCGGCGTGGACGTGCAACGCGGCGCGGTCGCCGGTGGTGATGGTGCGGGTACGCTGGCCGGCAGTGCCAACTTCCGCACGCTGGATATCGACGATCTGCTCGGTGAGGGCCGTGACTGGGGCCTGCGTGCAGGCTATCGCCACGGCAACAACGGCTACGGCAGCGGCCGTACCTTCGCCGGTGCCTGGCGCCACAGTGAAGAGGGTGGCGACCGCCAGTTCGGCCTGCTGGCCGCTGCCAGCAGCAGCCGCAGCAGCGAATACGCGACCGCGCGTGGGCAGAAGAACAACGCCGACCCGGGCAGCCAGCAGCCCAGCAGCTGGCTGTTGAAAGCACGCCTGCAGCCTAGCGACCAGCACCGGCTGGACCTGAGCCACATGCGTTACGAAAACAACTTCTACCACAACTATCCGTGGCAGATTTCCGCGCGCAACCAGCGCGCCAGCTACCACTACACACCCTATTCGCCGTGGATCGACCTGCGTGCAACCTTCGCCGGCAACAAGACCCGGCTGTTCTATCCGCCAGTGGAGGATTCCAGCTACATCGGTCGCCGCACCCACAGCAGCCTGAGCAGCTGGACCGTGGACAACACCAGCCGCTTCGACATCGGGGCACTGCAGGCGCGCTGGAACACCGGCATCAAGCACCAGTCGGACATCTATGTGGCCGACACCCCCGTCCTGCGCGGTGCCAACCCGCAAGGTCGCAGCCAGCTGGACAGCGTGTTCAGCACGCTGGAGCTGCAGTACGACATCTACGCGCTGACCGCCGGCCTGCGCCAGGACCGCTTCGGCATCCGTGGCCACATCCCGGTGTGCTCGGATGTGCCCGGCCAGTGCGCGGAGATCAATGGCGGCGGCATCGACGTGCGTCGCACCGAGCGCGCACTCAGCCCCAGCCTGGCGGTATCGTGGCAGGCCACCGACTGGCTGCAGCTGTTCGCAGAAGCCTCGCGTACTTCCCGCCCGCCGCGGGTGCAGGAGATGTTCTTCGAGAAGATCCCGCTGGAAGGCATGAGCGATGCCGATGGCGTGGGCGCCAACCCGTTCCTGCGCCGCGAGCGCTCGCGCAACCTGCAGTTTGGTGCCAACCTCAGCACCGACTCGCTGCTGGTCGACGGTGACCTGGCACAGCTGCGGATCACCCGCTTCGACAACCGCATCCGCGACTACATCAAGCCGCAGTACCTGCTGATCGTGCATCCGCCGGAAGTGGAACCGTTCGTGGTGCCGATCGACAGCGATCCGCAACTCACTGCCTGGACCGATGCGCTGGACGTGGACGACTTCAGCACCACCACGCGCTGGATGAACCACCCCGGCGTGGTACGCATGCGCGGTATCGAACTGGAAGCGCATTACGCCAGCGAGCACTACCACGCCACGCTGAGCTGGACCCGCTCGCACACCAGTGCGCCGGCCATCGAGTTCGTCAACCTGGAAGACATCACCGCCCTGCCCGACCGCTACTGGACGCTGGACGTGGGCGGCCGCTGGTGGCAGCAGCGCGTGCAGGCCGGCCTGCGCGCCGAGTACTCCGGGCCGACCGAGGAAGGCTACGACTTCTTCCAGACCCGCAAGACCGGCGGCACCGGCGTGCTGCTCGACTTCTACGCCAGCTTCAAGCCCCAGGCCAACACCACGCTGTGGCTGAACATCGAAAACCTGCAGAACAAGGCCTATGACAACAATGCCTCGATCGACAGCATCTTCAGCCCGATCCTGGACCGCGGCAACGGCCGTGGCCGTACCGTCTCGATGGGCGTCAATGTGGCGTTCTAGCCGTCGCTGGCTGCCCGTATGCCTGCTCGCGCTGGCGACCGTGGCCAGCGCGCAGCCGATGCCTGGCTCAGTGATCGACCTGGCCAACCGCCGGCACCTGGACGAAGCCGCGTTCGTGGCGCGTGCGGCGGACGCCCGGAGGCTGCTGCTGGGTGAGCGCCATGACCTCGCCGGAGACCACGCCGCCCAGCGCTGGCTGCTGCAGGCGCTGCAGCGGCGGCGCCCGCAGGGTTCGCTGGTGCTGGAAATGATCGCCAGCGAGCGCCAGCCACGCCTGCAGCGGGTGCAGCGCTGGCTGGCCAAGGGCAACCAGGCCGAAGGTGCACGCCTGCAGGAACTGCTGGAATGGGATACACGTTGGCCGTGGGCCGCGTATGGCGGGCTGGTACAGGATGCTGCCGATGCAGGCACGCCGCTGTTCGGCGGCAACCTGTCGCGTGCCGAGGTCAACGCGCTGCTCGCGTCCACCGAGGGCGTGCGGTTCCCGGTGGCCGCTGCCCGCCAGCGCCTGTCGGCGGTGGTGCTGGCCCAGCACGCAGACGCAGCACCGATGCTGGAAGGGATGCTGGCCGTGCAACAGGCCCGCGACACACGCATGGCACAGGTGCTGCTCGATGCGCCCGCGCCGGCGCTGCTGGTAGCGGGGCGCTGGCATGTACTGCGCGGTACCGGGGTACCGGGCTACCTGTCACCAGCTACGCCTGCGCTGGTGATCGCATTGGCTTCGCCGGGTGAAACCGTCGATGCGACGGATGCTGATCTGCTGTGGGTGCTGGACGATGAGTGAGCGTGGCCAACACTGGCGGGCGATCGCGATCACTGTCGTCCTGCACCTGCTGCCCCTGCTGCTGTTGGTGCACTGGGTCGCTGTGCCGCCGATGCTGCCGCCGCCGGAGCAGGACGTGCGCATCAGCCTGCGCCTGCTGGCACCGGCCACGCCGCCACAGCCCGTAGAGGAGCGCCAGGCCGACACCCCCAGCCAGGCGCAGCAGGCGCGCGCATCGCAACCGACAAAGTCGCCCCCGCCACCGAAACCCACCGCCGCGCGCGAGGGCGAGTTGGCCGCCAGCGAAACGGGCGGTACGGGTCGAAAGCCGCTGCCGGTCGCCCCGCCGGCGGCCGCGACCGATGCCAGTCCCGCACCGGCATCGATCACGGCCGCTCCGCCCGCTCCAGACGCGCCACCGGCGGACTTCCAGGCCGGCGCCGCCAGCGACCAGTGGGAAGCCCGCCTGATGGCGCGGCTGGAGCGTTACCGCTATTACCCTGCCGCCGCGCGCTCGCGCCGGCAGCAGGGCACTGCCTGGGTCAGGGCCAGCATCGACCGCGAAGGCCGCCTGCTGGCACTGCGGCTGGAACAGTCCAGTGGCCAGCCGATGCTCGATGACGCTGCGCTGCAGACCTTCCGTCGCGCGCAGCCGCTGCCGCCCATTCCCGGTGAACTGAAGGCACCACAGGAACTGGTGGTGCCGGTGGAGTACTACCTGCGCTAGGCGGCGTAGGCCTCCGCCTCGATCTCGAACAGCATGCCGTCCAGCGCCAGTCGCGGCACCGGGATCAGCGTGCAGGTGGGCGCCGCACGATTCGGCCAGCGTCGCCGCACCTGGTGGGCAATGATGCCCAGCCGGTCCTCATCGTGGCCGACCACCAGGATGCGCAACCGCGCCACATCAACCAGGCTTGCCTGCGCCGAGCGCAGCGCGGTCTGCAGGTTGTCCAGCGCCTGCCCGACCTGGTCTTCGAAGCTGGGCGAGAGACGGCCCTGTGCATCTTCACCGCCCTGCCCGGCCACGTGGATCACCCGTGCCGGCAGGCGCACCACCGCCACGTGTGAGTAGCCGTTGGCCGAAGGATCGTAGAGGCCCGGTGGATTGAACAGCTCCAGCAGGCCATGGCTGAAGTCCGGTGTGGTCAGCAGGTTCATGCCGCGCGCCTCGTGGGGGTTGCCGGCAGTCTGTGACCTCAACCCCGGTTGAGGTCAAACGGATCCGGTGCAACAGACCGGTCTGCCACGCGCAACGATCACGCGATCCCGTGGAATCGAGCCTGCTCGACTTCCGCTGACGAAAAGCAGTCGAGCTATCTCGACTCTACAGAAGCGTGGTCACGTCCACGCCGGATCTGCGGTGAAATCGATGGTCAGCCAGAACGTGCTGCCCCGAGCATCCAGCCTGACCGCGATCTCATCACGCATCGCATCGACCTCGCCCACCGAGCCCAAGGGCGTAGCCGGATCGGCCAGCACATGGATCTCGATGAAGCGCATCCGCCCCATCTTCGCCACGTGGCTGGTGAAACCGGCATAGCCACGCTCGGCCACGAATGCCTGCATGACCTGCTGCACGCGCCGGTCCAGATCATCCGGCGCCACCTGGAGTACTTCGCGCATGGCCTTCCACGCACTGCGCGCCGGTACCGGCAGTACCGCCAGGCTGATCAATGCCAGCACGATCGAATCCAGGTACGGCACCCAGTGGTGCCACTCACCGCCATGCAGGACCAGGGCCAGTACGAAGGCCAGCACTACCGCCAGGCTCATCAAGCCACCCAGCAGCCAGCCCCGTACATCCAGCCACAACAGCGCCGAGCGCAGGCGCCGCGCCCGCTGGGCGACGAACGCCGCCATCGCCAGGTTGCTGGCACTCAGCAGCGCCGCCCACCACAGCGCGGGCCCGAATTTCACCTCGTGTCCGCCCGTGGTCAAACCGATCACCGCGTTGGCCAGCGCATACACGCAGGCCAGCGACAGGATCACACCGCCCAGCGCCTCGACCATCGGCTCCAGGTGCCAGTAGCCGTACTGGAAGCGCGGGCTCTGTTCCCGCGCCACCAGCCGCAGCACCGACAACGACACCAGGGTCAGGGCAACGTCGACCAGGCTGTACACTCCGTCGAACAGGATGGCCTGCGATCCCACCAGCAGGCCACCGCTGAAGCCGACCACGCTGACCGCGATGGTGAACCCGATCGAGAACTTCAGGATGCGTTGCTCGCGCGCGGTATCCATCGTTCGCCGAAGGGCCGACCGTCGCCGGTCAGGCCTTCAGTACCTCCACCTTGTACGAGGTCACATCGCCGTCGTTCTCGATGATGAGCCCGTGCACGTCCGACTCGAAGCCCGGGAAGCGGGCATTCTGCTCACGGGCGATGCGCAGCGACTGGATGATCGGCTCATCGCTGTCGCCAAAGCGCTCGCCCGGCATGATGGTCGGAATGCCCGGCGGGTACGGCACCAGCATGGTCGCGGCGATGCGACCACTGACCTGCTCGATGTCGACCCGCTCGATCTCGCCCTTCACCAGGTGGTTGTAGGCATCGGCCGGGGTCATCACCGGGGTTGGCAGATCCACGTACATCTCGCGCATCACCTTGGCCACCGCGAATTCCTGGTTGAACGCATGCAGCGCGTCGCACAGGTCACGCAGGCCCCAACCGGCGTAGGCATTCGGATAGTCGGCGGCCAGCGTCGGCAGTGCCTGGCTGAGCGGCGCATTGCGGTCGTACAGTTCCTTGAACGCCATCAGTTCGGTGACCAGGGTGCTCCACTTGCCCTTGGTGATGCCCATCGAGAACAGGAACAGCACCGAGTACAGGTTGGTCTTCTCCACGGTGATGCCGCGGCCCCACAGGAACTTGCTCAGCACTGCCGCCGGAATGCCCAGCTTGCCCATGCTGCCGTCCATCGCCAGGCCCGGGGTCAGCAGGGTCACCTTGATCGGGTCGATCAGAACATAGTCATCCACCAGGTTCTCGAAGCCGTGCCAGTGCGCATCCGGCTGCAGGTACCACTCCTCGCGCTTGGCCACCATCGGTGCCGGCGTATCGCCCTTGTCCAGACTGCGCTCGACCTGGGTCGGCTGCCACACGCTGAACCACCAGTCGTCGCGGCCGAGATCATCGCGGACATGCAGCATCGCGCGGCGGAAGGCGATCGCCTCGTCATGCATTTCCTGCACCAGCGAACGGCCGGCGTCGCCTTCCATCATCTTCGACGCCACATCACAGGCCGCGATCACTCCGTAATGCGGGCTGGTCGAGGTGTGCATCATGAACGACTCGTTGAAGCGCTCGGCATCCAGGTTGCGCTGCGCCGAGTTGCGCACGTGGATCATCGAGGCCTGCGAGAACGCGGCCAGCAGCTTGTGCGTGGAATGCGTGGTGAAGATGATCGCATCCTGCTCGCGCGGCTTGCCCTTGGCCATGCCGTAGTGGTTCTCGTAGAACGGATGGAACGCAGCGTAGGCGTACCAGGCTTCGTCGAAATGCAGGAAGTCCACCGCGCTGCCGATCTCGTCGGCGATCTTCTCGGCGTTGTAGCACAGGCCATCGTAGGTGGAGTTGGTCACCACTGCGATGCGCGGCTTGGAGCCGGCCTTGTAGGCCTTGCTGGCCAGCGGGTTGGCGGCGATACGCTGCTGCAGCGACTCGGGCGTGAACTGGTCCAGGCTGATCGGGCCGATGATGCCATGCGCGTTGCGGCTGGGGGTGAAGTACACCGGCACCGCGCCGGTCATGATCAGCGCGTGCAGCAGCGACTTGTGGCAGTTGCGGTCGACGAACACCACGTCGCCGCGGGCCACTGTGCCGTGCCAGACGATCTTGTTGGCGGTGGAAGTGCCGTTGGTGACGAAGAAGGTATGGTCGGCACCGAAGCTGCGTGCGGCCTCGTTCTCGGCGTCCTTGATCGGACCAGTATGGTCAAGCAGCGAACCCAGTTCCGGCACCGAGATCGACAGATCGCTGCGCAGCGTGTTCTCGCCATAGAACTGATGGAACGCGCGGCCGACCGGCGATTTGGTGAACGCCACGCCGCCCGCATGGCCAGGCGTATGCCAGGAATAGTTCGACTCGGCCGCGTGATGGATCAGCGCCTTGAAGAACGGCGGCAGCAGGTTCTTCATGTAGTCTTCGGCCGCGCGCATCACCTGCCGCGAGATGAAGCTCTTGGTGTCTTCGAACAGGAAGATGAAGCCGTGAATGTACTTGAGCAGCTTGCTCGGCACCTTCTCGATGGTGCGGCGCTCGCCGTACAGGAACACCGGGAGGTTGGCGCGGCGCGCGCTCTGCTCGCGCAGGAAGGCGGTCAGGCGCTGGAACTCGCCATCCACCTCTTCGCTGCCATCGATCGAGATCAGCACCGCCGACGCCGCCACGTAGGTGCGGGCACCGGCACGGGCATCATCCAGGTTCAGGCCGCACAGCACGCGCTGGTCGTTGCTGCGCAGCTCTTCCACCAGGGCGCGGATCAGGATGCCGCCGATGCGCGGCGACTCGTAGTCGTTGTCGATGACAATGACCGGGTAGTCCAGGGACTTGAAGTACACGTTGATTCTCCTTGTCTAACTCAGGAACGCTGGGCGCCGGCGCTGATCGCCGAGGCCTCGCGGGCGCGCTGCCGCTGCTGGCGGCGCTCCTCGCTGAAGAAGGGATAGAACACGGTGATGAACAGCACGAACAGGAACGCGTACTGCACGATGGTTCCCGACGAGCCGTAGATCGCCCACAGGCAGTAAACGACGGTCAGGCTGGTCAGGGTCCAGAACGCACCGGTGTGGACCAGGGTGTGCGAGCGCTCGACCACGAAGTAGCAGGCCACGCACGAGTAGATGTAGGGCAGCAGGGTCAGCACCACCGCCGCCGATGTGATCACGTCGAACTGTGCCGACGCGGTTTCCGAGGTGGAAGTGACCAGCACCGCCAGGGTCATCAGCACGGCCACGATCAGCACACCCTTGACCGGCACGTCGTCCTTGTTGGTCTTGCTGAAGATGCTCGGGAACAGGCCGTCATCGGAGGCCGCCTTGGCGCTCTGCGCGGTCAGCAGGATCCAGCCGCCCAGCGAACCGGCAGCGCCGATGAAGGCACACAGGCTGACCAGCGCACCGCCCCAGCCACCGACGGCCTTGGCGGCAGCCAGTGCGAACGGCGCATCGGAGGTCTGCAGTTCGCCATTGGGCACCATGCCCATGATCACCGAGGAGCTGGCGATATAGGCGATGGCAGCCAGGAACACGCCGGCGAGGGTGGCACGGGCCACGTTCTTTTCCGGGTTCTCGACCACACCAGCGGTGACCGAGGCCGACTCGACGCCAATGAAGGCCCACAGCGTCAGCGCCGCGGCGCTGGAGATCGCGCCGAAGTTGGATTCACCCGACACGTTGTAGGCGCCCTTGAAGATGTCGGCATCGAAGAAGAACCAGCCGAAGATGGCGATGCCCAGGATCGGCACCAGCGCAAAACTGGTGGTGACGGTCTGCACCCGGCTGACGAACGCCGGACCGATCACGTTGGCGAAACTCAGCGCCCACACCAGGATCAGCACCGCGATGCAGCGCACCAGCGGCTCGGACAGGATCGGGAAGAAGTAGCTGAAATAGCCTACTGCGGCGATCGGAATGGCGACGTTGCCGATCCAGTTGGCGAACCAGTAGATGGTGTTGGTCTGAAAGCCCATGTACGGCCCGAACCAGTCGCGCGCATAGGCGTACGGGCCGCCCGCCTTGGGTACCAGCTTGCCCAGCTTGGCGAACACGAAGGCCAGCAACAGCGCACCGGCGGTGGTGATCAACCAGCCCCAGATCGAGGCGGTACCAATCTTGGCCAGGCTCGATGGCAGCAGGAACACGCCTGAGCCCATCATGTTGCCGGCGACGAGGAAGGTGGCTCCGACCACCCCGATTTTCTTTGCTTCTGCCATGACGATCTCCGGTACTGGCATGAGCCCGGCAGCACCGGGCGTGGGGACGGTTGCGCTGGCGTACGACCGCTGGCGCCTATTTGATGAAGTTGTATTGCAGGCTGCCCTGCACCCGGACCGTGTCGCCGCGCGCGCCGCCCTGCTGTTCCAGGCGGCCGTACAGCAGCTCCATGCCCATCGTCCAGGACGGCGCGGGGCTCCAGATCAGGTTGAATACGCCGTACCGGCTCTGTCGGAAGGCATCGGCCGCCAGTGCGGCGTTCCGCTCCAGGGTCAGCTGACCGAAGATCAGGTTCGATCGCCACAACTCGGACCAGTAGTGGGTATAGCCGACGAATCCGCCGTGCAGGTCCAACGCGTCGAGGCGGCCATCGGCACCGACCACCGCGTCCAGCCCGGAGCCGGTCAGGTCGGCGGTATAGCGGCTGAGGCCGCGTCCTCCCAGCGCACCGAACAGCAGCAGGTCGCGCTCGCCCACCGAGGCCGAGCCACTCACCTGCAGGCCGCCGGCCATTCGCCGGTCGCGCTCGCCATCGCCGTCATAGGCCAGGCTGCGAGCCACCGCGCCCACCTGCAGGTGGCCCCAGTCGCGCTCCATGCGCGCGGTCACGGTTACGTCCGGCAGACGGTTCACCGCAGCCCGCTCATCACTGGCACCGGCAAGTTCAGTCTTCGGGTCTTCGGCCGCCACGGTCAGCGTGTTGCCCTTGCCCATCGTGAAGCTGTGGTGGATGCCGGCCACCAGCAGATAGCCGGCGCCGCCCGGCCCGGCGAAGTCCAGCGTGTCGGGCAGGCTGTCCGGGTCCATGAAGCTGGAGTAGCCATAGCCGGCATAGGTATTGCCGAGCTGTCCATACGCATGCCGCAGGCGGAACTCGTAGCCATCGCTGCTGCCGAAGAAGTCGTTCTCCAGATAGAAGCGCAGGTTGCCGTGCGTGGTTGGACGCCGCGCCTCGAAGCTGAAGCGGGTCTGCTTGGCGTGGATGTTGAAGTTGGAGACATCGCGGTGGCTGCCGCCCACCGGCATCGACGAGGGAATGAACTGATCCTCGTCGCCGGCCGCGCGCGAATCGGCGATGGCATCCAGCTTGGCGTAACCGCCGATGCGGATCACCGTATCAGTGCCGGGTATGGCAAAGAACCCCTTCAGATCCGGATCGGTCGGGCCCGCCGCACTGTCCGGTCGCGATGCCGCAGTGGACGGATCAGCGACCGAATCGCGCTGCGGCAGTACCGGCTGCGCCACACCCGGCACCTGGGTGCGATGGATCACGTCGGAAGGGGCGGCAGAGGCCATCGGCGCCATTGCAGGCGCGGCTGTTGCCTGCACAGGCGCAGCATCACGCTGCTCAAGCCGGTCCAGCCGTTGCTGCATGCGTTCCAGCGCCTGGCGCATGGCGGCCATCTCGCTCCGCAATGCCTGCGCATCCTCTGCATCACCCTGTTGAGCGTACGCCGGCGTGATCGCCAGTGCCCCCAGGCATGCCAGACTCAGTACGGCCAAACGCATTGCATCCTCCCCTGACGAACACTCGCATCACGGTTCCGGAGCGCATTCATGCGCCGCCCTGGCTTCGCGTTGCCGTTGCTGGAAATGCGGGTACTGCGTCGACGACATCGGCCAGCCTGCGCACGGCAGGCAACAGGACGATGACACTGCCCCGCCTGCACCCATGTCGACTCCATCAAGGCCGCGCTGCCAGAGAGGTGGCGACCGCAGCGGTCTGGGTAACAAGCACAGAGTGAGAGTGTCGTGAATGGCTGTGCCGGCCGACCCTGACCAGGGCGTGGCGAGCGCGGCATCCATCGCGCATTGACGCTGTATTCCATGCGTCAAAGGCTAGTCCGTTTGTCGCTTTTGGCCTTGATTGGAATCAAGGCACGATGCTTGATCTCAGTCACGATTCAGACGTGACGACGAACAGACAATGCGCAAGCGATTGTGTTCGCCTGGGGCAGGAACGCAACAGGCCCGCATGTCACCATGCGGGCCTGTGGTCTACATCATCATGCAGGCGTGGATCAGCGCGGACCAAGCACCGTCTGCAGGTCGTCGCCCTGCGGCAATCCGGCCCGGCGCTGCACCTGGCCCTGTGCATCCTGGAACAGGATGCCCGGGGTGCCCTGGAACCCCATTTCCAGCATCAACACCTGGTTGGCGTCGAGCTTGCCGGCGATCTCGCGGCTGATGTTCGGCAGCGCTTTGATACCGCCACGGTCGAACTGGTGTTCGTTCTCCAGCAGCGCCGCGCTCGGATCACGTGCGGAGAGGATGGCTGCGGCCTTGGCCGGACTGTCCTCGCGGATCACACCCACCATGATGTGGCGCAGCTGTACCTTGCCGGCGTCGACCCACGGACGGGCCGCCTCCCAGAACTTGTGGCAATACGGGCAGTTGGCATCGCTGAAGGTATAGACCACGCGGGGCGCGTCGGCCTTGCCATCACGTACCCAGGCGCTGGCTTCGAGCTTGGTCCACATTTTGACCGACATCGGTGCGGCAACCAGCTTCTCGACCGCTTCGGCAGCCACATCATTACCTTCGGCATCGAACAGGCTGCCCACCAGTACGTGCTTGCCATCGGCCGTAACATAGGCCGCTGCAGGCTGCTGCCCTCCCACCACGCCAGCAAAACCGCGCAGGCCGTCCGGCGCATCGAACTCGGCAACGACCTCGAAGCCGTGCTTCTCGATGCCCTTCAGCACCGCTGGACGGTCGCCCTTGGCGGCAGATGCCGGAGCAGTCGTCGCCGACGCCGTAGCGGCCTTGCCCGGCGGCGTCTGTGCCTGGCTGCAGGCGGCCAATGCCAGCATGACCGGCAGCAGGAGCACCGCCGGGGCGGTGCGCAGGGAAATCGACAACATGGGAACTCCGTAGTGAGATGCCTGCGCAGGCTACCGCAGCCGGCGCAGTTTGTGTTCAAGGCCGGCCGCAGTCAGTTCGCCCAGGTGCAGTTCACGCAGGCGCCCATCGGCGTCGAAAAAGAGCGTGGAAGGATATGCCTGAACGCCGAGCACGGTGGAAGCAGCAGCGTCATCATCCAGCAGCACGTTGCCCAGCATCAGTCGTTCGCCGGCCAGGAAACCCTGGACCTCATCCAGGGTTTCGCCCTGGTTGAGGAACACGAACTGCACGTCATCATGTGCCTGTTGTGCCGTCGCCAGCACCGGCATCTCACGGCGGCAGGGCCCGCACCATGTGGCCCACAGATTCAGCACCAGCGGCTTGCCGCGGAACTGCTGCAGATCGATACGATCGCCTTGAAGGTCCGCCACCTGCAGCGCCGGCAACGGCATCTGCCGCTCCTGCCATGCCGACAGCAACTGGCCACCAGCGACCCAGAACAACGCACCCACCAGTGCGCTCGTCAGCACCGGTGCACGCAACTGACGCCACGGCCGCAGACGCCATAATCCCCACGACAGCCCGGCCACCAGCACCACCATCAGGTGATAGCCACCATCGGTGACCTGCAGAATGCTCCAGGGCTCCGAACGATAGAGCGCGAAATTCAGCACAACAAAACTGACACGACCACACAGCAGGCCGATCAGCAGCATGTCCAGCACCATGCCTGCTGCCGACGGCAGCGGCATTCCCACTGCCCTGCGCGGCCAAAGACGGGCAACGATCATGGCCAGCAACGTGCACATCAGGATCAACACCACCGGCATCGGTACCGGTCCAACACTCGACATCAGCCCACCTGTTCAAGTTCCACTGCCTGCATGGTCAAAGCGTCACGCCCTGGTTGCAAGCGCTCGCCCGCCCCCCATGGTCAGGCCGCACTCCGCCCCAACTGCATTCCGGGGGACGCCTGCAGGCCGCGCAGACTTCCGGCCACCGACGGCATCAACGGTCGCTCCCGCCGCTTGCAGTTGACGTGGCGGCGATAGTTGGCCGGTGTCATGCCCACGATGCGGAGGAACAGTCGCCGGAACGCGCTCTGATCAGCGTAGCCCACCCCCCAGGCCACCTCCTCGATGCCTGCGCCCTGCTGCAGCAGGGTCTGCGCCTTGGCAATGCGCAGCCGTTGACAGTATTCGATCGGCCGCAGACCGGTCGCCCGGAGGAAGCGCCGCTGCAGGGTGCGCGGTTCCAATCCGGAAACCTCGCAGATTGCGGCCAGAGTGGCTCCTCGTGCCGCAGTGGTATGCAGCCAGCGCTGGGCCTTCAGTACATCGCGGTCACCGTGGGCGAAGTTGGCACTGAAACGCTCAAGATCCTGCTGGATTCCTGCGGGCACGACGATCCCGAGCTGTTGCGCGACCGCGCTCGCCACGCCCTGCCCGTGCAGCCGGTACAGCAAACGCAGCCCGAGGAAACGCCATGCCTGCGATCCGCCAACCGTCAGCAGATCGCCATCGTCGACCAGCGCCCGCTCACTGGGCACCCAGCTCACCGCCTGCGCCTGCAACCCTGGATGTCGCCCCAGATCGGGGCCGCTGACCGTTCTTCCGGCCAGCAGTCCCGCACGGGCCAGTACACCGACCCCGTCGCTGGCAGCAGCCAGCAGGCTGCCCCCGTCATAATGGGCCCGCAACCAGTCCAGCAGGACCTCTTCGGCGCGCAGACAGGCTCCGGGGCTGATCTGGCCGGGAACCGCGATCACCGCGGGAATGGCGGCGTCGAGCATTTCAGCACCCGCGATGCGGTGTACACCGGTCTGGCTGGCGGGAACGATCCAGCGGGTGACAAGCACACGCTTGAAGGGTCGGCGCTGCTGTTGGGCCAGGCGGTTGGCGACGTGGGCCATTTCGGCCAGCACAGAGGCGGCGGAGGGGTCCCCTCCCGGATATTCGACCACCGCAACCTCTACGAATGCTTCGTTCCTGACTCCCTCCACAGACCACCTCCTCGGTTCGTTGCAGGCCATCGAACGGCCGGTTCAGGCGAAGGGTAGGAACAGGCCCATCTGCGGGGCTATGAAGAAAGTTGCAAAGTGGGCTGAATGCGCGCACCGAGCTGAAGCCTTGACTCTCGACCAGACTCCAGGCTTCACAATGGCCGGCAGGATCCGCAGGAAAGCTGCCATGAACATTGGACAACTGGCCCGTCAGGCGGGCGTGCCGATCGATACGGTCCGCTATTACGAACGGCAGCAGCTGCTGCCGACGGCGGCGCGCTCGGCCGGGGGTTACCGCATCTTCGGCGAGCCGGATCTGCGCCGGCTGCGCTTCATCCGCCGCGCCAAGGCACTGGGCTTCAGCCTGGAGGAAATCGGAGAACTGCTCGCGCTCAGTGATCACCACCAGCAGGACATGGGCAGCGTGCGTGACACCGCGCAGGCCCGCCTGCAGGACATCGCACAACGGATGGCCGAACTGCAGCGCATGCACATCGCGCTGTCGCAGCTGGTCGACGCCTGCCCCGGCCATGGCGCGCTGGACCAGTGCCCGATCCTGGCCGCTCTGACCGACGACACCACCGCCGCAGGCGACTGACATCGGCTTCGCAACACGCGTGAAGAAAAGTGCAACAAATGCTTGCCAACCCCCTGGGGCAAGGCTATTATTTCGCTCCTCAGCGACGTGGGGCCATAGCTCAGCTGGGAGAGCGCCTGCATGGCATGCAGGAGGTCAGCGGTTCGATCCCGCTTGGCTCCACCAATCTTTCGGCATTAGGCCGTCGAAAGGTCGCTAAAGAACATTGATGAGAATTGCGTCCCCATCGTCTAGAGGCCTAGGACATCACCCTTTCACGGTGGCGACCGGGGTTCGAATCCCCGTGGGGACGCCACTCATCACGAACAACGAGGACCCGGCCGATAACCGGGTCTTTTTTGTTCACCGCCTACCGGTATTCAGGGTGTGGCGTTGCGGTTCCCCTGCCCTCGTGGCTGCGGTTGAACCGGAACGAAAAAAGTTCAAAAAAGACTTCCACAAACGTGAACACGCAGGTATGATAGGCGGCTCGGTAACACGGGGCCATAGCTCAGCTGGGAGAGCGCCTGCATGGCATGCAGGAGGTCAGCGGTTCGATCCCGCTTGGCTCCACCACTTTCGACATTAGGCCGTCGAAGGTTCTACAACTTGAAGTTTTTCGTGCGTCCCCATCGTCTAGAGGCCTAGGACATCACCCTTTCACGGTGGCGACCGGGGTTCGAATCCCCGTGGGGACGCCAGTTTCAAAACGGACTCTGCTCCCGGCAGATCATCCGGAGTTTCATGGGGCCATAGCTCAGCTGGGAGAGCGCCTGCATGGCATGCAGGAGGTCAGCGGTTCGATCCCGCTTGGCTCCACCACTTCGACATTAGGCCGTCGAAGGATCTACAACTTGAAGTTTTCGTGCGTCCCCATCGTCTAGAGGCCTAGGACATCACCCTTTCACGGTGGCGACCGGGGTTCGAATCCCCGTGGGGACGCCAATTCTTGAAAACCCTGGCTTCGGCCGGGGTTTTTCTTTGCCTGAGATTCCCGGGAAAGCCCTGTCCACGCATGGCGTGGATCTACTGCAGGGCCGGGATGGATCCGGCGGCCGGTTGGCCCAGTAGATCCATGCCACGCATGGATGGCCTCAGCCTGAACACACCTCAGAACCGGCGATACATCCCGATCGATGCAGGTGCGGTGGGTGCGAAACCAAACTGCGCGTACAACCGGTGCGCTTCACCATCGGCCAGAAGGCTGACGTATGCAGACGGCGGCAGGTTCGCCTGCATCCAGCCATCCAGGCGACGCATCACTTCCTTGCCCAGGCCCTGCCCCTGCAGGCGCGGCAGCACGGCGATATCACAGACCTGCAGGTGGCACCCACCATCGCCGACGATGCGGCCCATCGCTACCAGCTCATTGCCCTGGTAGGCGCACACGCCATACAGGGTATTGGGCAGCGCGCGTGCCGCCGCCTCCTGGCTCTTGGCACTGAGGCCCGCCAGCACACGCAGCTGGCAATAGTCTTCGACCGTGGGGACAGCCTCGCGGAACTGGCAGCTGACGGAATCATTCATGCGGTATCTCCCTGTAGGTCGGGCTATCCTGCCGCATCCACGTCGCAACGACTGCGACCCAGGCCTGCAGAGTTCCCATGTGCTATTCCGCCCTGATCCGCGCTGACTACGCCAAGCTGGTCCGCGAGTTCGGTGCCATCCTGTCGCTGGAGGAGTTCGCCGAACTGTACGCGCACGATCCCGGCAAGAAGCGGCCGAAAACCCCCAAGGCCATGGACGACGGCTTTGCCGGCGCGCGCACCGAACAGGGTCGCGACATCGTTGCGAAGATCCAGCAGTGGCATGCGCAGGAACGCCAGAATCTCGAGGCGGAGCTGGCCCGCCAACGCGAGCGCCGCGATATCGCCCACGCGACGCTCGCCACCCGCCCCACCCAGAAGGCACGCAACGACCTGCGCGTGGCCGGCAACCGCATCGAGCGCGCCCAGGCCCGGCTTGAGGACCTGCACCGGGTACAACTACTGCCGCGCGACAACCACATTTTTCCCGGCACCTACGCGCCGGTGATGGTCAGCGAGAGCGGCCGACGGGTGATCAAGCCGATGCGCTACCAATGCCGGCTGCCGGACAAGCCGGCACGCAACGACGTGCTCTACCCCGGCACCTACAACGCACGACGCGACAGCCTGGAAGGCTATTGGCGCGGCGCGTTCGGCCTTCGCCACGGCGTTGTCGTGGTGCAGGCGTTCTATGAGCACGTACCACGCCACGCGATCGCAGGGCGCGCGCTTGGCGCCAGTGAAAAGGAACAGGATGTGGTGCTGGAGTTTCGCCCGGACCCGCCCCGCGACCTGCTTCTGGCCTGCCTTTGGGCGGAATGGGAGGGACCGGAAGGACGCCTGCTCTCATTCGCCACGATCACCGACACCCCGCCACGCGATGTCGCCGCGGCAGGTCACGATCGCGGCGTGATACCGATCCGCAGGGAGCATCTCGATGCGTGGCTCAACCCCGATCCGGACAACCTGGCCGGGCAGTACAGCATCCTCGACGACCGCGAGGACATCCGTTACCTGTACGAGGAGGCCGGCTGAAGCGCCGTTCTCACGCCGTTGCGCTGGAACGGCCCACCGCACGGCTCAGCGCCCGGGTCAGGTCCGCCGACAGATACGGCTTGACCAGCAGTACTCCGGACAGCATGGACTCGGGCAGCTGCTCAGCCAGCATTCCGGTGGCAAGCACGAACGGTACGCCTCGCGCCGACAATGCTGCCGCCACCGGCTCGCTGGTCTCGTTGCGGGCCAGGCGATAGTCCAGCAGGGCCACATCGGGGACCGAGTCTTCCAGCACGCGCAATGCTTCAGCCACGCTCGCCGCCAACCCGACCACGGTCGCGCCGGCATGCACCAGCTGCATCTGCAGCAAGGCCGCGCTCATCTCGTCGTTCTCGACCACCAGCACCCTCAGGTCCTGCAACACTGTCATCGGCTATGGCTCCTGGAGGCATTCAAGCCGGCGCAGTATAGCCATCGCAGAGCCGATGCCGACAGGAAACGCCTCGATCTGCCTTGCCCCTATGAAAGCCCTGCCCTCCTCGGTTACACTCACACGCTGCCTGCCGGTGTGGCGGAATGGTATACGCAGCTGACTCAAAATCAGCCGGGGGTGACCCCATGAAGGTTCGAGTCCTTTCACCGGCACCACAGCATCAAAGGCCAGGTCCATGACCTGGCCTTTTGCTTTTCGGGCGATGCAGGCCCATGTAGCCGCTCCGGTGTCACTGTGCTGACGCAAAACTGCGACCGCTGACAGGGTTGTCGCTAGACGTAGTGCACACTTTTCTTGCCAGCCTCACGTACATCTGCCTATCGTGATCCCGCCGGATCCGGGGGTGGGGGACTGCATGACGTTGCGTGCTGCACTGTTTTTTCTCGTCACGCACGCGCTCGTCATTGCCTTTGTCGGCCCGCAGGACCCGGTCGGCTCCTACCTGATGCTGATCACCGCCCCGCTGCTGGCTGCACTGGCCTGCGTACGGCGTGCACGCGTCAGCCAGGCGGCCTGCCAGTGGCGACTGCTCGGCGCGGCCGTCGGCCTGTTCTCTCTCGCGCTGCTGGCCCTGCTGTACCGCAATGTGGCCGGCCTCGCCCCTGCGCAAATGACCGCCTCAACACTGATCCTGTACGTGTTCTACCGGATCCCCCTGACCTACGTCGCTGCAAGCCCGGGCGGCGGGAACCGCTACATCCGTGCGGTGGACCTCGGGATCATTGCCCTGCTTTGGCTGCTGTACTACCTGCATGCGCGGGCCATGGCGCCGCTGAACACCGCCTTGTGGACGCAGTGCCTGAACACCATGAGCGGCGTGCAGAACAGCCTGGTGTTCTGCTTCGCACTGATCCGTTTCCTGGCCGAGGACGATCCGGACCGCCGCGATTTTTTCCGGACGCTGACGATCTACGCGCTGGGCTACTTCCTGCTGGCCTTCTACATCAATACCTATCAGCCGCAGGTGCCCGACGGCAATTGGGGCGACCTGCTGATCAGTGGACTGTTCGTGCTGCTGGCCACCCTGGCGGGCAGCCATCGTCGCTACCCGGCAGTGGAGGTATCCCGCAGCCTGCGGCGCATCGTCGATGCCGGCGTACCACTGATGCTGCCCTTGCTGCTGATGCTGGTGGCGCTTCTGGTCGCGCGCCTGCAGCCGACCCTGGCCACGGTCGGCTTCATCGGCTCCCTGCTCGGCTATGCGCTGCGCAGCGTGCTGAGCCAGGTCGAGATCCAGCGCCAGCGCGATGAACTGGAAACGCTGGCACGGCGCGATCCGCTGACCGGACTGGGCAACCGGCGCAGCTTCGATGAGTCGCTGGATCGGGCCCACCGCCGCGCGCGCCGCCAGGGAAAGGGCCTGGCGGTACTGATGATCGACATCGACCACTTCAAACGGCTGAACGACACCTACGGCCATCCGGAAGGTGATCGGCGCCTGCGTGCCGTCGCCGGCATCCTCGATGGCTGCCTGCAACGGGGCGACGATCTGTTGGCCCGCTATGGCGGCGAAGAGTTCATCGCCGCCCTGCCCTCGCCCGATGCCACCCACGCCCTGGGCCTGGGCGAACGGCTGCGCGCTTCGGTCGAAGCCGCAGCCCTGCCCGCCCCCGTGGCCACCGTCACCATCAGCATCGGCGTGGCCTGGCAGGCACCCGGCGAAGACGGCGATCCGCGCGGCCTGGTCGAACGCGCCGACCAGGCCCTGTATCGCGCCAAGCATGCCGGTCGCAACTGCGTACGCGGCGACACCGAAACCAAGGAAGAACAGTCCGGTCGCCGCGCCTAGACCGCATGCAGCGCCGCCGCTCCGTGCCGGTGCCCGGCGCCGCCCTGCAAGCGGAAGCTGGCCACCGTCTGCAGCAGCTGCGCCGACTGCTCTTCCATGCTGCGTGCCGCCGCCGACGCCTCCTCCACCAGGGCCGCGTTCTGCTGGGTGCCCTGGTCGATCAGATCGACGGCATGGTTCATCTGCTGGATGTCGTCGCTCTGCTGCTGCGAGGCAGTGCTGATTTCGGTCATCAGGTCGCTCACCCGGCGCACGTTGGTCACGATCTCGTCCATGGTGCGGCCCGCGCTCTCAACCTGCGCCGTGCCGGCACCCACATTGGCAACCGACTCATCGATCAGGTGCTTGATCTCCTTCGCTGCGCTGGCCGAACGCTGCGACAGCTCGCGGATCTCGGTGGCAACCACGGCAAATCCACGGCCGTGTTCACCGGCACGCGCCGCCTCCACCGCTGCGTTCAGCGCGAGAATGTTGGTCTGGAAGGCGATGCCGTCGATCACCCCGATGATGTCGACGATGCGCCGCGACGAGGCATTGATCACCGCCATCGTTTCGACCACCTCATGCACCACACTGCCGCCGCGCGCAGCGACATCGGCGGCTCCACCGGCCAGCTGGCTCGCCTGGCGCGCGTTGGTGGCGGTGCGCTGCACGGTCTCGGCCAGGCCCTTCATCGACACCGCGGTTTCCTCGAGCGAAGCCGCCTGCTGCTCGGTGCGCTGCGAGAGGTCGCTGTTGCCCTGTGCGATTTCAGTCGCGCCGACTGCGATGGTGTCCGCGGCGAACTTGATCTGGCCGATGATCGCGGCCATCGCCTCGACCAGCGAATTCACGCCTTCGCACAGTTCGGCGATCGAGCCATTCTTGTCGGCGGTGGCCACGCGCTGGGTCAGATCGCCCTGCTTGGCCGCGGCCACCACCTCGCGGGTCTGCGCCACCGCGCGCTGCATGGCCTGGTTTTCATGCACCTGCGCGGTGATGTCGGTGGCGTACTTGACGACCTTGAACGGCTTGCCATTGAGGTCCAGGATCGGGTTGTAGGACGCCTGGATCCAGACCTCACGCCCGCCTTTGCCAAGACGCCGATACTGGCCGGCGTCATATTCGCCGCGCCCCAGTTTCTCCCAGAACTGGCGATATTCGATGCTGCTGCGATGCTCGGGCTCGACAAACAACGAATGGTGCTGCCCGCGCACTTCGTCCAGGCTGTAGCCGGTGGCGGCCAGGAAATTGTCATTGGCCGACAGGATGCGGCCATCCATGCTGAACTCGATCACCGCCTGCGACTTGGTGATCGCGGCCAGTTGCCCCGCCGAGTCGGCCGCCTGCAGCTTCTGCGCGGTGATGTCGGTCGCGAACTTGACCACCTTGTACGGCCGCCCCTGGCGGTCCAGTACAGGGTTGTACGAGGCCTGGATCCAGATCTCGCGCTGGCCCTTGCCGAAGCGGCGGTACTGTCCGGCGTCGTATTCGCCGCGCCCCAAGCGCGCCCAGAAGTCGCGGTATTCGGCGCTGCGCGCCAGCTCGGGGTCGACGAACAGGGAATGATGCTTGCCCTGGATCTCCTCCAGCCGGTAGCCCATCGCCTGCAGGAAATTGTCATTGGCCTGCAGGATGGTGCCGTCGAGCGCGAACTCGATGACGGCCTGCACGCGATGCAGCGCGGCCACCTGCGCTTCCAGCTCGGTGCGGTCGGTCATCGCCTTCTCTGTGCCGGTGCGTTGCTGCGGCGCCAGTACGCCAAGCAGCGCACGCCACGGCGACCAACGGGTGTGCAGCTCGGCCGGCGCCTGCGCGCCTGCCGTGAAGCCTGGAATGAGCATTGTCTGATCCTCGGTGTCCGGTAAGCGGTTGTGACCCGACGGGCGGGATGCCCGGCGGCAACATCAGTTGCCAGGGACTACAGGTGCCAACGGCACCTCTCGAGCGACTGCCAAGAACGTCTGCTGCGGGTGCGATCGGCATCTGGGAGCGGCGGAACACACTGCGCGGACCGCCCATCGGGGGCAGCCTGGGGTCCTGCGGCGGGTGACTGGAGCGGGATCCAGAGGGAGTATCGGCGATGCCGTCAGCCGCTTTAGCGGGATTCCGCGACGTCCGTCGCAACTCCGTGCATTGCAGCCGGAATGCGGTAGACGATTGCCGTGTACTTCACGCCCTGCTCACGTGCTACAGGCAGTCCCCCGAGGGACTCAGCGAGGGAACGACTGGACCGGTTCTGCTCGGCCACCGGATAGCGGAACGCAGCACAGCGCAGGCGCCCTGAGGCGGCCGACCACACCGCCGCCACGGCTTCGCGACCATAGCCGTGCCCATGCATCATTTCTGCGATCCAGATGCCCAGTTCGGGTTCTGCGTCACGGGCTCGATGCAGGCCTGCCAGGCCAAGGAATACACCATCCTCGCGCCTGCGGATCACGAACGTGATGTCGGTCCCGTCGGCGATGGTGGGCAGCCACGTTCGCCAGACAGCAGCAAACGCCTCCTTCGACGGCGGCGGCTCGAAGGACATGTAGCGGGTCAGCCCGGGGGTGATTCCCGCAAATGCCTCGTCGGCGTCACCGGGCGCGAATGGCCGGAGGTGCAGCCGCGGACTGTCGATGGTCCAGTCGTCGGACGTCATGTTCTGCATTGCCTGAGCGCTGGGTACAGCATCGCTCAGCAGAAGGATGCAGCTCAAGGCAAAAAGGTTTACATGACCAATGCGGGATTCCGCGGCAGGAGAATATGACCAGCATGAAGGTCCCGCAGGATGCTCATCGACATGGAGATCGCATGTTCCCTCGCTTTGCCAGCCTTCTCTTCCTGGCCGTGTGCAGCAGCAGCGCGCTGGCCAACGACACCGCCTATCGACCGGCCTTCCACCCGGACCAGCTGAAGGGACCGCCCGCAGGGCGCCCGAACGAAGTGCTGGTGCTGGGCAGCCCGCAGCTGTCCAGCCTGCCGGAGACCTTCACGCCGGCGATGCTGGAACCTCTGCTGCAGCGTCTGGAAGCCTGGCGGCCCACCGCGATCGCAGTGGAGAACCTGTCCGGCCTGCAGTGTGACTTCATGCGCCGCAATCCGGCCCGATACGCCGAGAGCGTAGCGGACTACTGCGTCGATCCGGCACCGGCGCAGGCCGCCACCGGCCTGGACGTGCCAAGCGCCAACGTGGAGATGGAACGCCTGCTTGCGGATTGGCCGAAGGCGCCAACCGCCGCCCAGCGACGCCGACTGGCCGCAGTGTTCCTGGCTGCGGGCGAGAGCAGCTCGGCAGTCGTCCAATGGCTGCGGCTGCCCAGCGAAGAGCGACGTGCCTCGGACAGCCTGACACCGGAGCTGGTGCAGTTCCTCGACACGCGCATGGCACGCCGCAACGAGGCCGGCCTGGTGGCCGGCGTCCTCGCCGCGCGCCTGGGGCTGGAGCGGCTGTGGGCGGTCGACGACCACACTGCGGATTCGCCTACACCGGAATCGCAGCAGAAGGCCTACGCTGCCGCCATACGCGGTGCCTGGGACAATTCCTTCGCCAAAGCGCGCAGGGCGGCCGATGAACGACTGGAAGCCAATCTTGCTCAACCGGATGGGTTGCTCGCGATGTATCGCGCCTACAACGCACCCGAGGCCGCGATGCTGGCCTTCAACAGCGATTTCGGCGCGACGCTCGTCGAACCCTCGCCGGAAGGCTTCGGCCGCAACTACGTGGGCTACTGGGAAACCCGCAACCTGCGCATGGTCGCCAACATGCGCGACGTGCTCGGCCAGCACCCGGGCACCCGCATGCTGACCATCGTCGGTGCCTCGCACAAGGGCTACTACGAGGCCTACCTCAATCAGATGCACGATGTGCAGCTGGTCAGTGCGGATGAAGTTCTGCGTTGACGTCAAGCCGGTCGGCTGCGGTATCTTGGATGCAACTTCAACCACTCCACGGAAGGAACCCATAATGAAACAACGCATTTCCGCCGTACTCTTTGCCATAGGCCTGACCGGTGCTGCGCAGGCCTCGGCATGCGATCTCACTCTCGACAGTGGTGGTGACCTTGCTGCCGCAGTGACAGCCGCACCTGGCAAGAAAATCTGCCTGCGGCCTGGCGCCTACGTCACTGGGCCTGCACCACTTGAAGTACCCTCCGGCACGACCATCGAGGGATTGGGTGCGAGCATGGCCGACGTCGTGATCTCCGCCCATGGCTCCCCACAGAAGGCAATCGGGCTCGGCAGCGGCACCATGCTGCACAACTTCACATTGTCCAAAGGTACAGGCGGAAACTTCGGTGTACTGGCCTATCATCAGGACCGCATCATCATCTGGAGCCTCGATATCGTCGGCTTCCAGATCAGCACTGGTGTCGTGGGCGGGAAAGGTGTGGATATATGGGACACCTTCATGCGTGCCAACGGCATAGCGGGCAACAATGTGGCAGACCCGAATCTGTGGATCACCGATTCCCGCGACGTCACCATCCTCTATGGGCAGCTGACCGGCCGCAAGGATGGCCCGGGGGGCGATGGCGAGATGGCCATCTACAACTCGAGCAACGTCATGATTGATGGCGCCCGCGTCATCGACTCCGGCGCCAGCGCCATCTATCTGGTGAACTGCGTCGACTGCACCATCAAGAACTCGGTGATTGAACGCCCTGGCGAATGGGGTATCGACGTCGTACAGGGTTCACAGCGCTTTCTTGCAGAAAACAATGCTGTAAGCGGTGCGAACTATGGTGGGGCGGTGTTTGAGACATCGGGCGGTACCACGGCAACATTCCGCTCCAACCGGTTCATTCAGAATCGTCGCTTGGGTGTTGGAAACTGCAACGGCATCAATGCAAAGGGTGGTGTTGCAGGCGTTATATCGACAGGTAACATCTCTTTCCCTTCAGGTGATCTCTGCGCCTTCCCGTGAAGCATGGGCCTGAGCATCAAAAGCATGAGGCGGTACTTCCTTCCTGCCCGCCCGCCACAGCACGATGCTGGCGGCACCGATGCAGGACAGCGTGAACACCAGCAGGGCGACCGCCCCGCCCTGTAGCACCGGCAGCAAGGCCTGCGCGTGCAGGTCGCCGCGCAGCTGTTCCGTACGCAGGCAGGCGGCCAGCGCGAGGCACCAGCCGACCAGGGCCGGGGCGAAGGCACGCACCGCCATCGGGTTGCAGACATTCATGGGATCACCTGTAAGAGAGGAGGTGCGCGGAGTATTTGCGCCCGCCCTCTCACAGGCTGAGATCAGCCCTCGACGACCTCGGAATCATCGCCCGGCAGCTCACTGGCCTCGCCCTGCACCTGCACGTTGTTGCGGCCCATCGCCTTGGCCCGGTAACACTGGGCATCGGCCGCGGCCACCGCCTGGTCCACGCTCATCCCTCCGGCCAGCGGCGCGATGCCGATGCTGGCCCCTACCCGCAACCGGTCCTGGTCCCACGGAATCGACAGCGACGCCAGGGTATGCAGCAGCTCGCCGCCAATGCGCGCTGCACGACGCGGCGTGCAACCGGACAGGATCACCGCGAACTCATCGCCGCCCAGCCGCGCCACCACATCCGAATCGCGCACCCCGTGACGCAGAACACTGGCCACTGCCCAGAGCACCGCATCGCCAGCCAGATGGCCCCAGGTATCGTTGATCGGCTTGAACCGGTCCAGATCGATGTACATCAGCGACGCGGCCTGGCCGGTACGTTCGACGCGGGTGATCGCCTGCTGCAGATGCACCTCGAAGCCACGGCGGTTGCTCAGTTCGGTCAGCGGATCGATCTCGGCCAGATGACGCGCCTCGCGCTGGCGGGCACGCTGCTGGGTATCGTCGCGCAGCACCCAGACCGCGCCTCGCACGTGGCCCTCGTCATCGCGCAACCAGGCGCGGGTCAGGTCCACCGGCACCGTGGCGGCACCCAGGCGCAGCAGCAGGTCGGCATGCAGGTCGACCGCATTGCTGTCCGGATCCAGCAGTACCGACACGTCCAGCACCGAACCCGGCGCGTATTCGGTGGTCAGCGCCAGCACATCCTGCACCTTGTGTCCGGCCAGCGACAACGCGCCATCGCCGGCCAACATGCGTACTGCAGCGGCATTGGCGTAATCGATACGGCCATCGAGGCTGACGCTCAGCACCAGGTCGGCCACGGCATCCAGGGTGATGCGGCTGCGCTGTTCGCTCTCGAACAGCCGCTGCTCGCTGCTGCGCTGGGCGGTGATGTCCTGGATCTGCGACACGAAATGCAACGGCTCGCCATGCTCGTTGCGCACCAGCGAGACCGACAATCGGGCCCAGATGACCTTGCCATCGCGATCGAGATAGCGCTTTTCCAGGTGGTAGTGGCTGCGACGCCCGGCCAGCAGGTCCTGCACCAGGGCCAGGTCGGTCTGCAGGTCATCAGGATGGGTGAGACGCTGGAAATCCACCTGCAGCAGTTCTTCCCGCGGATAGCCGAGGATCCGGCACAGCGCATCGTTGACGTCCAGCCATCGCCCTTCCAGTGACACCAGCGCCATGCCCAGCGCAGCCGAGGTGAATGCACCGGCGAACTTCTCCGCGGACAAGCGCGCTTCGGCCCTCGCCTGCAGGATCTCGGTGATGTCGATGGCCATCCCGACATAGCCGATGCGTACACCGTCGGCACCGTCCATGCGGCTGATCGAGAGGCGTACCTGGCGTGGCTGGCCGTCCTTGCGCAGCAGCGTCCATTGCCGCGAATAGGTCTGGCCATCGGCACGCGCACTGAGTGCCTCGAACACATCTGGCAGTTGGCCATCGGCATCGGCCAGCGGTCGCAGCCAGGCATTCAGTTCCTGCGGATCGTGGAAGGCATCCAGCCGGCGCTGGCCGACCACATCCGCCGCGCTGTAGCCCAGCAGGCGTTGCGCGCCCGTGTTGAACAGGGTGATGGTGCCATCGATATCGGTGGCGATCACCGCCACCTCGTCGGAGGCATCGACCACGGCCTGCAGGCGTTGCCGTGTTTCGGCCGCATCCTGTCGGGCCTGCTGCAGCTCGGTCACGTCGGCATGCGCGCCGGCCATCCACAATGGCTTGCCCTGCGCGTCCCATTCGAAGACGCGGCCACGGTCCTGGATCCATATCCACTGGCCATTCTTGTGGCGCATCCGCAGCAGGCACGCGTAGTTGTCGGTGCGCCCCTCGAAATGCTCGTCCAGTGCCGCGTCCGACAGCGCTATGTCATCGGGATGGACCAGCTTCAGGAAGGTCTTCTGGCAGACCGGCTCCAGCTCTTCCAGGCGGTAACCGACAATCTCGGCCCAGCGCGCGTTGACCCGCATCTCGCCGTTCTGCACGTTCCATTCCCAGGTGCCCGCGGCGGTGCCATCGATGATCATCGCCAGCCGCCGACGCTCTTCGGCCAGCGCCTGCAGGCGGCGCTCCAGCAACCCGTTGCCGTTGGTGCCCTGGCCCGCCATCACCGCTGCCCCCGGCCCGCGCAGGCAGGCAGCGGCCGCAGCGCGACGCTGCAGACCTCAACGAAGACGACGGGTCCTGCTGGCGTCATGGCCCTCCCCAGCGACAGCGGGGTGGCCGGACGCCTCCCCTCAAGCGCAAGTGTGCGCAATCACGGGGAAAATCGACAAGTCCCCCGCCACGAATCAAGCGTGACGGGGAACACGGTCCTCAACTACGCTTGGCGCGGGCGAAGGCCTCGGCCAGGGCGTTGTTGGCCGGGGGCGCGGACGCGGCGGGACGGCCACCATTGCCCTGGCCCCGGTTCGGCCCGCGGTTCTGGCCGCCTGCATCCCGGCGCGGACCCTGCCCATGGCCGCGCTCATCACGCTGGCCCGGGCGGCTGGTGGCCTGCCCGGGGGTATCGTCCAGGCGCCGGGTCAGGGCGATGCGCTTGCGCGCCACGTCCACCTCCAGCACCTTCACCTTGACGATATCGCCAGCCTTGACCACGTCACGCGGGTCCTTCACGAAGGTGTCGGACAGCGCCGAAATGTGGATCAGGCCGTCTTGGTGCACGCCGATATCGACGAAGGCACCGAAGGCCGCCACGTTGCTCACCACGCCTTCCAGCACCATGCCCTCGCGCAGGTCCTTGATGTCCTCCACGCCTTCGGCGAAGCGCGCAGCCTTGAACTCCGGACGCGGGTCGCGGCCCGGCTTCTCCAGTTCCTTCAGGATGTCGCGCACGGTCGGCAAGCCGAAGGTGTCATCGGTGAACTGCTCGGCCTTCAGGCCACGCAGGAAGCTGCCATCACCGATCAGCGCCTTGATCGGGCGTGCGGTGCTGGCCACGATGCGCTCGACCACCGGATAGGCTTCGGGGTGCACCGCCGAAGCATCCAGCGGCTGGTCGCCGTCGGCGATGCGCAGGAAGCCGGCGCACTGTTCGAAGGTCTTCTCGCCCAGGCGCGCGACCTTCAGCAGATCCTTGCGGCGCTTGAACGGGCCGTTCTCGTCACGATGGCGCACGATGTTCTCGGCCACCGTGGCCGACAGGCCGGACACCCGCGACAGCAGCGCGGCCGATGCGGTGTTCACGTACACGCCCACGGCGTTCACGCAGTCCTCCACGCGCGCGTCCAGCGCCCGTGCCAGCCGGTACTGGTCCACATCGTGCTGGTACTGGCCGACACCGATCGCCTTGGGTTCGATCTTGACCAGTTCGGCCAGCGGGTCCTGCAGGCGACGCGCGATCGACACCGCGCCACGCAGCGACACGTCCAGCCCCGGGAACTCCTTGGCCGCGAACTCGGAGGCCGAGTACACCGAGGCGCCCGCCTCGCTGACCACGACCTTCTGCAGCTTCGGGTTGGCGGCAGCCTTGATCGCTTCGCCGGCCAGCTTGTCGGTTTCGCGGCTGGCGGTGCCGTTGCCGATCGCGATCAGTTCAACGTTGTGCTTGGCGCACAGTTGCTTGATCGTCTGCACCGACTGGTCCCACTGGCGACGTGGCTCATGCGGGTAGATGGTGTCGGTGGCCACCAGCTTGCCTGTGGCATCGACCACGGCGATCTTGCAGCCGGTGCGGATGCCCGGGTCCAGCCCAAGCACGGTCTTCGGGCCCGCCGGTGCGGCCAGAAGCAGATCCTTCAGGTTGTCGCCGAACACCGCGATGGCCTCAGCCTCGGCCTTCTCGCGGGCCTGGTTGAACAGGTCCAGCAGCAGATGGGTGTGCAGCTTGGCGCGCCAGGTCAGGCGGCAGGCGTCCAGCAGCCAGCGATCGGCGGCGCGGCCCCGGTCGGCGATGCCGGCCCTGCGCGCCACGCGGCCTTCGGCGTACTGGTGGCCGGCCTCGGCATCGCTGCCCGGGTCCAGTTCCAGGAACAGGATCTCTTCGCGGCGCGCGCGGAACAGCGCCAGCAACCGGTGCGAAGGAATCTTCGCCAGAGATTCGGCATGTTCGAAATAGTCACGGTACTTGGCGCCTTCGGTTTCCTTGCCCTCGGCCACGCTGGCACGGATCACGCCGGTCTCTCCCAGCCAGGTGCGCAGCTCGCCGACCAGCGCGGCGTCCTCGCCCCAGCGCTCCATCAGGATCGCGCGCGCACCTTCCAGCGCGGCCTTGGTGTCGGCCACGCCCTTGTCGGTGTTGACGAAGGCGGCCGCGAAGGCCTGCGGGTCCTGCGTGGGATCGGCTAGGAGGCCATCGGCCAGCGGCTCGAGACCGGCCTCGCGGGCGATCTGGGCGCGGGTACGGCGCTTGGGCTTGTACGGCAGGTACAGGTCTTCCAGCCGGCTCTTGGTGTCGGCGGCCAGGATGTCGTTGCGCAGCTCGTCGCTGAGCTTGCCCTGCTCGCCGATGCTGGCCAGCACCGCCGCACGGCGCTCCTCCAGCTCGCGCAGGTAGGTCAGCCGGGTTTCCAGGTTGCGCAGCTGGGTGTCGTCCAGGCCCCCGGTCACTTCCTTGCGGTAGCGCGCGATGAACGGAACGCTGGCGCCCTCGTCGAGCAGGCCGACGGCGGCGCGCACCTGGGCGGACTGGGCACCGATCTCGTCGGCGATGGTCTGGGCGATCTGCTGGGCGAGCGCGCTCTGGGCGTTCTTGGCGTCGTGCATTGCTTCAGGTCTGTGCCGCGGTACGGGAAGATCCCATTCTGGCAATCCACGACGGAGCCGGACAAGGCATTGACAGGGGGTGAGGTTCAGCGGCGGGGCCGGAGTGGACGCCGGCATCCTGGCGGAGAGAGGGCTCGGACTGGCCCTGGGCTGGGATGCCGGCGCGGGCGCGCGATGGTGGGCGCGCCCTGCCGCGTGTTGCAAAGGTCAGCGGTAGTGGCGGGCGGCGCGCTGCATGACGATCTCGTCACGCATGCCTTCCAGGGCCATCAGGCGGACCTTGCCGACACCCTGCAGTTCCATGAACCGCTCCGTGTAGAACTCCGGCCCCAGCGCGGTGTCGGCGCGGGATTTGCTGAAGCCGTAGGGCACCACGCCCTTCTCGCCATCCTTGCTACCACCGACATAAAGAACGATTGCCATGTGATGTATTCCTCCAAATTGCTACTGCGTACTGCACTCGATGAACGATGCTGCGAGCTCATCGAGGGAGAGCTTACCGCGTCGAACCTGACTGGAACGTCACGAAGGCTAATGACGATCGGTTGCATGCAAATGACTGCGGGATCGCAGCAGAATGCTTACGGATCTTTAACTTCCGGCTAACGAATCCGTGGGGGGATTCCCGCCAACGGCGCAGCCCCTCGTGGGTGGTGTGGTTGTTCGCGGAAAGCTGGTTTCCCGGGGGCTGGCCGGAAGGGTGGGTAGTGCGGGGACGCCGTGAACCCGTCCTTGGGGGCTTGGCCGCGGCATCCATGCCGCGGACACCCCGCCCCACCCACCCTCCCGGCCGCTGACAGGTTCCTGATGCCCCCCCACGGAAAAGAAAAAAGAAGATCAAAAGCAAAACAGCTTGGCCGGCTGATTTGTTGCTTCCTGTAGAGCCAAGCCAAGCCATGCCCCGCTGGCGAGCAAGCGCAGCGCGCGACCCGCTTCTGCTGTTCTATTTCTTCTCCGTGGCTGGACGCGCACGGAAACTGTCAGGGGCCGGGCGGGGTGGGTTCGCGGGACCGTTGGCGCCATGGGCCCGAGGCATGCCTCGGGCGGGTTGGGCAGGACGCCCAACCCCGGTCTTGCCGTGTGCGCAGGACTGCGCACACGAGCAAGGCGCCATCGAGCCCCCAGGGACGGGTTCACGGCGTGTCCCGCGAACCCACCCCGCCCGGCCCAATCGCATGAAACGCATTCCGCGACCACCCACGAGGGGCTGCGCCGTTGGCTGGAAACTACGGCCACCAGCCACGCCCGAACCGGGCGAAATGATCGGCCGCCCGTTCGAACGGATTGCGCGCACTCACCCCGCCGCACAGCAGGTACACCGGCAGGTACAGCGGGCCCAGCACCATGTACTGGTACACGTGCGCCCGTTCGTGATCATCCAGCCGGATCAGCGGCTCCACGCCCCACCCTGCCTGATGCGCATAGGTGCGGCAGGAAATGCCCAGGTCATGGCCGGTGTGCAGGATCACGTTCCCCAGGGTGATCGCCCCGCCTGGCCCCCACGGCCAGTGGTCGAACACCAGCGCGCAGTCACGGCCGCTCCAGCGCAATGTCGCGCCGCCGAGCATGCCGGCCAGGCCGCCGATCACGCCGAGCAGGGAATTGGGTGACGTCCACACCGCGCCCAGCACCTGCAGCGCGCGCAGCCAGATCGGCCAGGGCGTTGCTCCAGTCTTCAATCGGCCTCGTTGGGGATCAGGAGCCACAGGATCAGGTAGACCAGGATGCCAGGGAAGGCGGCGGAGGCCAGCGAAACCAGCACGTAGATCACCCGCAGCAAAGTTGCATTCCAGCCGAAGCGATGGGCAATGCCGCCCATCACGCCGGCAATCATGCGGTCGTTCAATGAGCGCGACAGCGTTTTGGGCGTGGTGTTCATGGCGGCAGCTCCGGGAAACGGACAAGGCAGTCGAACATGGCTCGACTCTACACCGCCCCCATGTCTACGGCGTGCGGTGGCGCAGGGCCTGCAGGCGTGCGCCGAACCAGGCGGCTGCGGTCTGTTCAGGCTGCCCCGGACACTGGATGCGGTAGGGTTTGCCACTCATGCTGCTCTGGCTGGCAGCGCGCTCGATGAACTGCTCGGCGCTGTCCACCATGCCCTTTTTCAGCAGGTAATCGTACTTGCGCTGCAGGTGCGCGCGCGCGTCGCTGCCGTCGTACCAGCTGCCATTGCGCTGGAAACGGCATTGGGAGCCATCCAGGCTGGCGATCAGCTGGGCGATCTCCCGGCGTGCATCCGTACTGGGTGCAGCGTGGGCAAGTGGTGCTGTCAGCAGTGCCGCAAGAATCAACAAAATCCGGTACATCATCACCCCCAAGTCAGTCGAGCATGGCTCGACTCTACAGATCGCGCGCTTTCAACCAGCCATTGATCGTGGCCGGTACTTCGCGCTGCGCGCGGCCGGACACGTAGATACCAATATGCCCACCACGGAAACTGGACTCGGTGTAGTCGTCCGTGCCCAAACGCCCGCGCATCGCGCGAGAGGCATCCGGTGGCACCAGATGGTCCTGCTCGGCATAGATGTTCAGCACCGGCAGCGTCACCTGCGACAGATCCACCGCTTCCTCGCCGATCCGCACCGTGCCGTTCACCAGCCCATTGCCCTGGTAGAACTGCTTGATGAAATCGCGGAACGCCTCGCCCGCCAGGTCCGGTGAATCGAAGATCCACTTCTCCATGCGCAGGAAATCCTCCAGCGCGGCCTTGTCATCGAGGATGTCGAGCAGGCCGACGTACTTCTGCACGTTCAGGCGGAATGGCTTGAGCATCAGGTAACTGGCATTCATCAGGTCGGCCGGGATGTTGCCCAGCGTGTCGACCAGCAGGTCCACGTCCACCTGCCGCGCCCAATGCGAGAGCATGTTGTCAGCCGTCTGGAAGTCGACCGGGGTGACCATGGTGATCAGCTTGCCCAGCTTCTGCCGGCGCAGCGCGGCGTAGCACAGCGCGAACACCCCGCCCTGGCAGATACCGAGCAGGTCGACCGGGCCGCCACTGCGGGTGCGCAGCGCGTCCACCGCACCATCGATATAGCGCAGCAGGTAGTCCTCCAGGGTCTGGAAGCGTTCGGACCTATCCGGGTAGCCCCAGTCCAGCACGTACACGTCCTGGCCCAGCGCCAGCAGCTTCTGCACCAGCGAACGGTCGGCCTGCAGGTCGACCATGTACGGCCGGTTGACCAGCGCGTAGACGATCAGCAGCGGCGTGCGCCGGGTCGGTGCCTGTTCGCCGACGAAGCGGTACAGCACCACCTTGCCGTCACGCCAGACTTCCTCGCGCGCGGTCACGCCATAGTCCACGTCTTCCACCTGCGGCAGCAGCTTCAGCCCTTCCATCAGCTTGCGCTGCATGGCCAGGGTTTCCTGCATCAGGTCATCGGCGTTGAAGCCCAGCGGTCCTTTCATCGGTCACGCGCCCGAGTGGACGCGCGAGACGCAGCCTTCTTCGCAGACACCTTCTTTGCAGGCGCCTTCTTCGCCGGCGCGGCCTTCTTCGCGGCTTTGCGCGCGGCCGGCTTCACCTTCGCCGGTGCCGGCTGCGACACCGGATCGACCGCGGCGGTCCCCGCCAGCACCGCCACCTGTGCCTGCAGGCGGCGAAGGCTGCGCTCCAGTTCGGCAATACGGCGATGCGCGGCGTCCATCTCGCTGCGGGTCGGCAGGCCGATTCGCTCACTCATCTGTTCCACCTCGCGCTGCAGGCCGGCGCGCAGGCGCATCTGCGCGTTGCCCAGCGAGGCGTACACCTGCTGGAACGGTTCGGACATGGCGACCTTGGCGTAGGCCTCCTCGGCCACTTCGATCCACAGGTCGAACATCGCGCGGGCGCTGGTCAACTGGCTGCCGGGCTGTTCGTGCTCGGCCAGACGCTGCTCGAACAACGCGAAGGCCTCGTCCAACGCCTGCCTGATCTGATCAACGTAGGCGCGCGAATGCTGCTGGTACTCCTCCTGCGCCCGCAGCAGCGCCTGCCAGCGCGCCTGGTGCTCGCGGCCGGGGCCGAACGCCGGGCTCTGCAGCCACGGGCCCGCCTGCAGCTGGAACTGCTGCAGCCATGCGGCGAATTCGGGCACGGTGGCGCCGGCGTGGGTGCTGCCACGGGCGCCCTGCAGCATCCACTGCAGCATGCCATCGCCCTGCCCCTGCACCGCCTCGCGCCAGGCCTGGGCCACCTCGGCGCTGCTGGCATCGCGGCCGGCGAAACGCGCAGCCACTTCCTGCATGGTGCCGTACCAGCTGCCGGCCTGTTCGCGGAAACGGCGCACGGCATCCTCCGGCGCGCCCTGCCCCTGTTCAGGCAACAGCTGGCTCCACCAGTCGAACAGCCGTTGCCAGCTGCCGGGGTCGCCGCCGGCGGGTGCGCCGGACGTGCTCGCGTGGCGCAGGGCATCGCCCCAGGCACCGAAGTACTGCCGCGCCAGCGTTTCGAAATCGCTGCTGCCGGCGTCGTGGGCCGAGCTGGTCATCGCAGGCCTCCGCAGGGCTGGCTCATGGCTTGGGGATACGCAGGGTCTTGCTGATCATCAGCGACCCGGACAAGGCGAACAACAGCACCATCGGGTGCAGCTGCCACGGGCCGATCTGCCACTGGCCGAACCAGATGTTCTGGCCGATGGCATCGGTACCGGCGGCAATCGCCAGTACGATCACCAGCACCAGGCTGGTCGGGATCGGGGTGCCCTCGAAATACGTGACCTTGCCCTCGTCGCCGGCCAGCGCCTCGGCAGTGACGTTGTAGCGTGCCAGGCGGCTGACACCGCAGCAGACGAAGTAGCTCAGCACCAGCCAGTCCCAGCCGCCCTGCATGCCGCAGGCATAGGCCAGCGCCGCCGGCGCCACGCCGAAGGAGATCACGTCCGACAGCGAGTCCAGCTCGCGGCCGAGGGTGGAGCTGGACTTGCGCCAGCGCGCGATGCGCCCGTCGAGCGCGTCGAAGATGAAGGCCAGCGGGATCAGCGCCATGCCGAACAGCAGGTAGCCGCGCTCGCCGTCCTGCAGGAAGCGCATCGCGGCAAAGACCGCACCGGTGCCGCAGAAAGCATTGGCCAGGGTGAACCAGTCGGCCAGCTGGAATTCGCGCAGCATCGAGAAGTGACGTTTCATGGGGTCTCACGGAGCATCAAGGCCCACAGGTTACCGCGAGCGCCGCCGCTGGCGACAGCGCTGGCAGGCCCCGCCTTCACCGCTCCCTCACCTGCCCTCACCGACGGTGAATTTTTCGCCACCCATCTTGACAGCCTAGGGGGGTGGCGCCTGTCGCGGCTTATCCACAAAGTTGCCCACGCGTAATCCACACCCCCTGTGGACAACCAGATCTCACCGACTGCGACGCTGGACATTTCCTCATCACCCGGAAGCGGGGTTTCCCTACTTCCCAAGCCACAAGGTCGGCGCTATGGTCACCGGCGGACCCGCCGCCGCCACGTCCGAAACTCTGCAACGGACGATGATGATGCTGGATGCTCCCACCCTGGCCGCACAGCTGCGGCAGCCCCACGGCGAGGCCGCGCTGGCAGTGGCCGACTCGATGAACCGCAGCAACGGCGCACTCAACCTGGCCGCAATCGGGCTGCTGGCCGTCGGCGCCGGCGAACGGGTCCTGGAGGTCGGCCCGGGCAATGCGGCCTTCGCGCCACTGATGCTGCAGGCCACCGGCAGCCACTATCTGGGCATCGAGCTGTCCACGGCCATGGTCGAGGCCGGCAACCAGCGGCTGGCCGACGCCGGGGTGGCCGAACGTGCGGCGATGCGACACGGCGACGCCCATGCACTGCCGGTCGCCGATGCCGCGATGGATGCCGCGCTGGCGGTCAACACCCTGTACTTCTGGCCGAACCTGGCCCCGGTGCTGGACGAACTGGCGCGGGTGCTGCGCCGGGGCGGCCGCCTGTGCCTGGCCTTCGGCGATGCCAGCTTCATGCGCAGCCTGCCATTCGCCGCCGACTTCCAGCTGCATGAGCTGGACACGGTGGAGCTGGCGCTGCGGGTATCGGGCTTCCGCGTCTCGGCCTGGCGCAGCCACCGCGAATCCGCGGCCGGCAATGACGGCCAGACCCGAGAAAAGCACTTCCACCTGCTGCTGGCACAGCGGCACTGAAGTGGTAGAGCCGGCCGCTGGCCGGCTGCCCCGGCCATTGCGGATTGCCGGCCAGCGGCCGGCACTACCCTGCCTGCACCCGGCCGCCAGCGAGCAAAACAGAACACCTGCATCCGCGCCGGATGCGATCCGTCCGAGTGGTAGCGCCGGCCGCTGGCCGGCTGCTCCGGCCATTGCGGATTGCCGGCCAGCGGCCGGCACTACCCGGCCTGCACCGGTCGCCAGCGAGCAAAACAGAACACCCGCATCCGCGCCGGATGCGATCCGACCGAGTGGTAGAGCCGGCCGCTGGCCGGCTGCTCCGTCCATTGCGGATTGCCGGCCAGCGGCCGGCACTACCCGGCCTGCACCCGGCCGCCAACGAGCAAAACAGAACACCTGCATCCGCGGCGGATGCGATCCGTCCGAGTGGTAGAGCCGGCCGCTGGCCGGCTGCTCCGTCCATTGCGGATTGCCGGCCAGCGGCCGGCACTACCCTGCCTGCGCCCGGCCGCCAGCGAACAAAGCAGAACACCTGCATCCGCGCCGGATGCGATCCGATCGAGTGGTAGAGCCGGCCGCTGGCCGGCTGCTCCGGCCATTGCGGATTGCCGGCCAGCGGCCGGCACTACCCAGCCTGCACCCGGCGCCGCCAATGCGCGAAACAGAACACCTGCATCACCAGCATGGCCAGCAACCCCAGCGGCCATGCCCACCACAGCCCGGCCAGACCGTGCCGGGACTGCAGCCACATCGCCAACGGCAGCTCCAGCAGCAACACGGCAGCCATGCCCAGCAATGCCGGCAACAGCACCGTGCCGCTGCCGCGCATCACTCCGACCAGCACCGCACTGCCTCCCATCGCCAGCACGCCCCGCACCACGGTGCGCAACTGCAACGCGGCCAGTTCGCGCACGTCGGTCGCCGCCAGGATCAGGCCGGTCAGCCAGGGCGCCAGCGCCACAACCAGCACCACCACCCCGCTCAGCATCGCCAGTCCAAGCAGCACGCCTGTGCGTGCGATGGCCGGCAGCCGTGCCGTACGCCCCGCGCCCATCGCATGCGCCGCGAGGATGGTGGCAGTGATGCCCAGCGACATCGCCGGCAGCTGCACCCAGCTCATCAACTGGTTGACCGCACCGTAGGCGGCCGTGGCCGTGTAGCCATAGCGGTTGATCCAGCCCAGCAGCACGATTTCGGCAATGGCCAGGCTGAGCATCTGCAACGAAGACGGTATGCCGATGCGCAGCATCGAACGGATCAGCGCTCCATCAAAGCGGATGGCTTGCAGCAACTCATGCCCCGGGGCCAACGGGTGCCCCATCCGCTGCCACCGCCACATCAGCCAGGCCAGGGCCAGCAGCGAGGCGAGCGCCGCCGAGACTGCCGCACTGGCCGCGCCCAGCTGCGGCAGGCCGGCCCAGCCCAGGATCAGCAGCGGCGTGCACAGCAGGCCGACCACCGTGGCCAGCAGCAGCGCATGCAGCGGCGTTCTGGCATCGCCCACCGCACGGCTCACCGCAGTGGCCAGCCACAGCAGGAAGAACGCCGGTGCCGCCAGCAGCAGGACACGGGCATAGACGATGGATTCGCCGAGGATCGGCGCGGGCGTGCCCAGTGCCGCCAGCAGCGGTGGCGCGAAACCGCCGCCGACCGCCATCACCAGCACTGACAACAGCAGAATCAGTGCCACCGCACTGCCGGCCACCGCGCGAGCCTGTTGCGGCCGGCCCGCTCCCCAGGCCTGGCCGATCAGCACCATCGCACCGGTCGCCAGACCCATTACCAAGGCCAGCAGCAGGAAGAAGACAGGGAAGAACGCTGCGGCGGCGGCCACCGCCTGCGTACCCAGCAGATGGCCGAGGTAGATGTTGTCCAGCGTGCCTGCGGCCAGCTGCAATGCGTTGGTCAGCAGCATCGGCAGCAGCAGGTTCAGATAGGTGTGCCAGAGGGGCGGCGCGACCGGGGGGATGGGATGTGCGGGGGTGTCCATGGGGTTCTCTGGGCAAGGCGCTGCCCTGCCCGGCGTTTCCGCCAGCAAAGCAAAGGGAGCGGGCGGCCGTGGCCCGCGATCAGGTGGCGCCGCCGCTCAGCAACGGCGCAATGGCTCAGCCGTCTGCGTGGTCCGAAGAATCATCGAAGGCCAGGCGCAGGGCGTGATTGCGCACATCCTCGGGCCAGCTGCGCAACGCCATTTCCAGGCCCGCCCGGTCGTGCGCGAACAGGACACGGATGGCCTCCTCGAAACCCGGCAGGTCTCCGGCGATGGTCTGCAGGAAGTGATAGGCACGCTCGCTGTGGCGGCGCTGCCGGTCCTTGTCGGCACCAGCACGGCTGGCCGCCTCCACCAGCTTGCGCAGCACTACCGAGGCCCCGCCGGGCTGCTCGGCCAGCCACGCCCAGTGGCGCGGCAGCAGGGTCACTTCGCGTGCGACCACGCCCAGCTTGGGGCGGCCGCGGCCACGCGGAGTTGCCGGCGCCTCTTCGGCAGTAACGTCGGCATCCGCCTCGACGGCGGCGGGAAAGGCTTCGACGACCCGCGCCAGCAGTTCTGCGTCACTGCCGCGCGTATCGAAATCACGGGTGCGGCCGGTAGCGTTGTCGAACACAAGCAGCGGACCGGCAGCGTTGCCGGCACGCAGCTGCTTCAGCGCCAGCGCAGCCACTTCCGGGGTACCGGAGGCGACCAGCCGGTGGCCGTCGAAGCAACTGAAGGGAGGGAGTCGGGACGCAGGCATGGCAATGGCATCGGAGGTGATGCACGAATATTGCCCGGGTAATTTGCGTTCGTCAATATTGCCCGGACATTAATCAACCGGAAGAGCGTGCCAACCAAGGTTGGCACCCACCTGGAAGGTTGATCCCCACTCGAAAGATCGCCCCCCTCCCGATTCGCCGGTTTACAGCCGGCTGTAGGACCAGCTGACCATGCGGCCGTCCTGGTACGGCATCACGCCGTGGAACGGGCGCGGGTCGGCGTCGAATACCAGCGGCAGGAAGTTGCGGTCGCCCTCCCACATCGGCAGCGTGTCCAGCTTGTCCAGGTCCACCCACTCCAGCGTGCCTTCATGGTTGCCGCCGTGCGGGGTGCCTTCGAAACTGTCGATGACGAACACGAAGCCCAGCCAGTCCTCGCCGTGCTTGCCGAAACCCGGCCAGCTGATGGTGCCGCGCAGGCGCATGCCGGTGCAGTCGATGCCGGCTTCCTCGGCGATCTCGCGGCGCATGCCTGCCGCAACGTCTTCGGTTGGTTCGATCTTGCCGCCCAGCCCGTTGTACTTGCCCAGGTGGTGGTCACCGGGCCGGGTGTTGCGGTGGATCATCAGCACCTGGCGACGATCGGGCGACAGCACGTAGCCCAGGGTGGCGACGATCGGGGTGTACGGCATGGGCAGCATCCAGCGGCAGGTCAGCCGTGGATTATGGCCGATCAGCGCACCAGCGACAGGCGGCGTTCGGCAGCCGCAGTGGCGCCATCAGGATCGCGGCGCAGGGTGGCCACGCCGTGGCCGCGCTCGGCGAGGTATTCCAGCCACTTGCCGAGGAAGGTGTTCATGCGCATGCGGTGGCTGATCAGTTCCGCCGGCGGCGGGTACAGGCCCATGGTGTCCTGCCAGCGGCGGCCGACATAGCAATGGGTGGTCTCGGCCTGGCGCGCGTCACGGTACAGGCGCACGTAGGCCGACGGATCAGGCTCGCCGGTGACCGGGTCGGCCAGGTCGTAGGTCAGGCGAAGTTCCACCGTGTAGCGGTGGCACTCGATCACGTCCAGGCGGACATCCAGGCCGTCGCCGATCGAGGAGATGTAGCTGCCCGCCACCAGTCCGGCCGGTTCGAACAGGCGCACCAGGTGGCGATAGTTCTCCGCGTACAGGCCCATGAGCCAGCTCAACCGGCTCAGGCGGGGAATGCGTTCGGTACGGGGCAAGGCTCGGGCCATGGGTCGATCCTACACGTTGGTGCTTCAACGTGGGGGCGTACATGCGCAAGCCAAGCCCTGGGTAGTGCCGGCCGCTGGCCGGCAGCGCAATATCGCGGCCGAGGGTCCATCGATCAGCCGGCCAGCGGCCGGCTCTACCGGAATCAATACAACTCGCGCTGAAGCCCCAGCGTGGCCAGCACCTTGCTGGAAATCTCCTCGATCGAGGTATGGGTGGTGCTCAGCGTCGGGATCCGCTCCATCTGGAACATCGCCTCGGCCGCGGCCACCTCGCGCTTGCAGGTCTCCAGGTTGGCGTAGCGCGAGTTCGGGCGGCGCTCCTGGCGGATCTGCTGCAGGCGGTCCGGGTCGATGGTCAGGCCGAACAGCTTGCGCCGGTAATTGCGCAGGCGTGGCGGCAGGCGATCGCTTTCCAGGTCCTCGTCGGTCAGCGGGTAGTTGGCCGCACGCACGCCGTAATGCAGGGCCAGGTAGATGCAGGTGGGCGTCTTGCCGGCGCGCGACACCGCCACCAGGATCACGTCGGCATCGTCGTAGTTCACCGCGATACCGTCATCGTGGGTCAGGGCGAAGTTCATCGCGTTGATGCGACGGTGGTAGGTGTCGAAGTCGACCATGCCGTGGGCCTGGCCGACCCGGGCCAGGCGCGGGCTGGCCAGTTCACGCTCCAGCGGCTCGATGAACGGCGCGAACACATCCAGCATCAGCGCCCCGCTGTCGGCCAGGATCAGGCTCAGGCTCTGGTCCACGCAGGAGTTCACCACGATCGGCCGGACCTGGTACCGCTCCCCTGCCGCCTGGATCCGGGCACAGGCTTCACGCGCTTTTTCGGGGTCGTCGACAAACGACATGCGGTCGGTAATGAAGCTGAACCCGGAGAACTGGGTGAGCAGGCTATGCCCAATGGTTTCAGCGGTGATACCGGTTCCATCGGAAACGTAGAACACCGGGCGGATGGTCGACATGCGCGCTTTTACCCCCTACGAAGCTTAAAAAGGCCGCCAGCACAAGCTTGTGCCGACAGTGGTCTGCCCGGCATCATATCGGCTTCTTCCTACGGACGCGGCCACTCAGCCCGCCTCGGGCGATGGCCAAACGGAGCATCGCGCTTGAACGAGAACATCCTGTGGTTGCACGAACTGCGTCTGGCCGATCTGGCCCGCGTAGGCGGCAAGAATTCGTCCCTGGGCGAGATGATCGGCAACCTGGCCGGTCTGGGCGTTTCGGTGCCGGGCGGTTATGCAACCACCGCTGAAGCCTTCAAGGACTTCATCGCGCACAACGACCTGTCCAAGCGCATCTTCGACAAGCTGGCCACGCTGGACGTCGAGGACGTCAACGCGCTGACCGCCGCCGGCAAGGAAATCCGCAGCTGGGTGATCGATGCGCCGCTGCAGCCGCAGCTGGACCAGGACATCCGCACCGCCTACGCCAAGCTGAGCGCCGACAACGGCGGCGGCGACGTGGCCGTGGCCGTGCGTTCCTCGGCCACCGCCGAGGATCTGCCGGATGCCTCCTTCGCCGGCCAGCAGGAAACCTTCCTCAACGTCACCGGTGCCGACGATGTCGTGCACAAGGTCAAGGAAGTGTTCGCCTCGCTGTACAACGACCGTGCCATCGCCTACCGCGTCCACCACGGCTTCAAGCATGAGGACGTGTTCCTGTCCGCCGGCGTGCAGCTGATGGTGCGTTCGGGCGTCGGTTCCTCCGGCGTGCTGTTCACCCTGGACACCGAGTCCGGCTTCCGCGACGTGGTGTTCGTCACCTCTTCGTTCGGCCTGGGCGAAATGGTCGTGCAGGGTGCGGTCAATCCGGACGAGTACTACGTCTACAAGCCCACCCTGCAGGCCGGCAAGCCGGCGATCCTGCGCCGCTCGCTCGGCAGCAAGGCGATCCGCATGGTGTATTCGGATGTCCCGGGTGAGCGCGTCAGGATCGAGGACACTCCGGTCGAACTGCGCAACACCTTCTCGATCAGCGACGAGGACGTGCAGGAACTGTCCAAGCAGGCGCTGGTCATCGAAAAGCACTACGGCCGCCCGATGGACATCGAGTGGGCCAAGGACGGTGTCAGCGGCAAGCTGTTCATCGTGCAGGCGCGCCCGGAAACGGTGAAGTCGCGCAGCCACGCCACCCAGATCGAGCGCTTCGCGCTGACCGAAAAGGGCGGCAACGTGCTGGCCGAAGGCCGCGCCGTCGGCGCCAAGATCGGTTCGGGCGTGGCCCGCGTGGTCAAGACGCTGGACGACATGAACCGCGTGCAGCCGGGCGACGTGCTGATCGCCGACATGACCGACCCGGACTGGGAACCGGTGATGAAGCGCGCTTCGGCCATCGTCACCAACCGTGGTGGCCGCACCTGCCACGCCGCGATCATCGCGCGCGAGCTGGGCGTGCCCGCCGTGGTCGGTTCGGGCAACGCCACCAAGGTCATTGAAGATGGCCAGCTGGTCACCGTCAGCTGCGCTGAAGGCGATACCGGCTTCATCTACGAAGGCAAGCTCGGCTTCGAGCGCACCACCACCGATCTGGGCAACATGCCGCCGGCCCCGCTGAAGATCATGATGAACGTGGCCAACCCGGAACGTGCCTTCGACTTCGGCCAGCTGCCGAACGCCGGCATCGGCCTGGCCCGCCTGGAAATGATCATCGCCAGCCACATCGGCATCCACCCGAACGCGCTGCTGGAATACGACCGCCAGGACGCGGCGACCAAGAAGAAGATCGACGAGAAGATCGCCGGCTACGGTGATCCGGTCAGCTTCTACGTCGACCGCCTGGCTGAAGGCATCGCCACCCTCACCGCCTCGGTTGCACCGAACCCGGTGATCGTGCGCCTGTCGGACTTCAAGTCCAACGAGTACGCCAACCTGATCGGCGGCAGCAACTACGAGCCGCACGAAGAGAACCCGATGATCGGCTTCCGCGGCGCCAGCCGTTACGTCGACCCGAGCTTCTCGGCCGCCTTCGCGCTGGAGTGCAAGGCCGTGCTGCGCGTGCGCAACGAAATGGGCCTGGACAACCTGTGGGTCATGATTCCGTTCGTGCGCACCCTGGAAGAAGGCCGCAAGGTCGTCGAGGTGCTGGAACAGAACGGCCTGAAGCAGGGCGAGAACGGCCTGAAGATCATCATGATGTGCGAAGTGCCGTCCAACGCACTGCTCGCCGATGAGTTCCTGGAGATCTTCGACGGCTTCTCGATCGGCTCCAACGACCTGACCCAGCTGAGCCTGGGCCTGGACCGCGACTCTTCGATCGTTGCGCACCTGTTCGACGAGCGGAACCCGGCAGTGAAGAAGCTGCTGTCGATGGCGATCAAGGCAGCACGTGCCAAGGGCAAGTACGTTGGCATCTGCGGCCAGGGTCCGTCCGATCACCCGGATCTGGCCGAATGGCTGATGCAGGAAGGCATCGAGTCGGTGTCGCTGAACCCGGACACCGTGGTCGATACCTGGCTGCGCCTGGCCAAGCTGAAGGCCAACGGCTGATGCCGTGATGGCTACAGGCTGACGTCGTGTTCATCGGCGTCGGCCGATACTGCTGCTGCATGCAAGCCCCGCCTCTGCGGGGCTTCGTGTTTCTGGCGTGCACGCACGCCCTGCCCCACGCAGACACCGTTTCTCAGCAAAGGACTTCCGCATGATCGCCGCAGCAGCACCCGCCGCCCCCGCCGCAACGCCCTGGTTCCACTCGCTCGACTGGGAACGCCTGCTGGAAACCTACGGCGTGCCGTTGCTGGCCGCGATCGTGGTGCTGCTGGTGGGCCTGTGGGTGGCACGTCGCTTGTCCAATGCAATGCCGCGCGCCACTGCGCGCATGGGTGTGGACCCGATGCTGGGCAGCTTCCTTCGCAATGTGGTGTACGCCGCCTCACTGGTGATCGTGGTGGTGCTGGCCATCGGCACGCTGGGCGTGCAGATCACCCCGCTGCTGGCCGTGCTCGGCACCGCTGGCCTGGCGGTCGGTCTGGCATTGAAGGATTCGCTGTCCAACATCGCCTCGGGCGTGATGCTGGTGACGCTGCGTCCGTTCCGCGTGGGCGATGTGGTCACCGTGGCCGGCCAGACCGGCACGGTGCGCGAAGTGCGCATCTTCCAGACCGTTCTGACTGGCGCCGACAACCAGCACACCACCATTCCGAACACGCTGATCACCGCCGCACCGATCATCAACCTCACCGCCGAACCGACACGCCGCGTCGAACTGGTGATCGGCATCGGCTACGAGGACAACATCCAGCTGGCACGCGACACCGCGCTGGCGCTGATGAAGGCCGACCCGCGCGTGCTGCAGACCCCCGCACCGGACGTGGTGGTCTACGAGCTGGGCGCACACGCCATCAACCTCGGCATCCGCTGCTACGTGAAGTCGGCCGACTGGTTCGGCACCAAGGTCACGCTGCTGGAGCAGCTGAAGCTGGGCTATGACAAGGCCGGCATCAACATCCCGTACCCGCAGCAGGACATGCACCTGTACCTGCATGGCAAGGATGGCGGCGTGGTTGAAGCCGACGCGCTGGTGCGCGACAAGCCGTGATCCGGCAGTGGAATGCCGGCCAGCGGCCGGCACTACCGCCTGACTGAAATGCCGGCCAGCGGCCGGCACTACCCCCCTCGCCGCCTGACTGAAATGCCGGCCAGCGGCCGGCACTACCCCTCGCCGCCTGACTGAAATGCCGGCCAGCGGCCGGCACTACCCCTCGCCGCCTGACTGAAATGCCGGCCAGCGGCCGGCACTACCCCTCGCCACTGGTAGTGCCGGCCGCTGGCCGGCAGCGCCCAGGATCAGGCCGCGACACTCTCTTCCAGCGTCGGGTAATCGGTGAAGCCGACCGCGCCACCGCCAAAGAACGTCGCGCGATCCGGCGGATTCAGCGTCGCACCCGTACGCAGGCGCTCGGGCAGATCCGGGTTGGCGATGAACGGCCGGCCGAAGCCGATCAGGTCAGCCCAGCCTTCGGCCAGTGCCTGCTCGGCGCGCTCGGCGGTGTACTTGCCGGCGTAGATCAGCGTGCCCGGGTAGACCATGCGCAGCGCCTGCTTGAACGCCACCGGCATCGGCGGTGCATCGTCCCAGTCGGCCTCGGCAATGTGCAGGTAGCCCACCCCCATCTCACCGAGCAGGTGTGCGGCAGCCAGATAGGTCGCCTGCGGCGTATCGTCCACCGCCCCCTGCAGCGTAGTCAGCGGCGCCAGGCGCACGCCCACACGCTCGCCACCGGCAACCTCGACCACCGCCTGCACCACCTCGCGCAGGAAGCGCAGGCGATTCTGCAGTGAGCCGCCGTAGGCATCGGTGCGCTGGTTGGCCTGCGAATCGATGAACTGGTTGATCAGGTAGCCGTTGGCGCCGTGCAGTTCCACACCATCAAATCCCGCGGCCAGCGCATTGCGCGCAGCCTGCGCGTAATCGGCGACGATGCCCGGAATCTCGTCCTCGCGCAGCGCGCGCGGCATCGAGTGCTGGATCATCTCGCCCACACCGGCTTCGGGACCCGCCCCAGTCGGGTCGACGAACACTTTCACGCCTTCGGCGAGCAATGCCGAGGAAGACACCGGCGCCGCGCCATCGGGCTGCAGGGCCACATGCGAGACACGGCCGACGTGCCACAGCTGGGCGTAGATGCGGCCACCGGCGGCGTGCACCGCATCGGTCACCTGCCGCCAGCCCTGCACCTGCTCGACGCTGTGGATGCCCGGGGTCCAGGCATAGCCCTGGCCCTGCTGGCTGATCTGGGTACCTTCGCTGACGATCAGGCCGGCGCTGGCGCGTTGCGCATAGTAGGCGGCCATTTCCGCGGTGGCGACGTTGCCATCGGCGGCGCGCGAGCGGGTCATCGGCGGCATCACGATGCGGTTGGGCAGCGTCAACGCGCCCAGGCGGTGGGAGGTGAACATCATGGCGGCAATCTCTTGCGGGGGGAGTGCCGCAAAGGATGGGGATGCCGGCTGCCAGGCAACAGGCATGCACTGGCAAAACAATTGTTCCCTCGAGGCAAGGATCACCCGCCACGAGGGCTCATCCACGCATGGCGTGGCTCTTCTACTCCAGCCTTGGCTCGATCTTTACCGCACCATGCGCCACGCGGTCATAGCAGGCGCGCACCACGTCTTCCCCGTACTTGCGCTCCAGCCGGCGCACGATGAAGTGGCCGCGCGCCATGTCCTGGTAGTAGTCGGTGAACATGGTATTCAGCGTTGCACCGGCGGCAGCACCGACGATCGGCACCGCCTGTGCGGCGAATTTCTCGGTGACCACCACGCCGAAGCGCGCCGCCACCTTCTCCACCATCTTCGCCAGCAGCTTTCCAGCTTCTTTCGGTGCCACGCCCAGGGTCAGGTCGCGGCCGGTCACCACACGCCCAGCCAGTTCGGCCGAAAGATGCCGCATCACGTCGGTGGTGAAGCCTCGGGCCAGGTAGTAGCCGGTCTCGCTGGCGTCGTCGCGCGGCGAGTTGCCACCGAGCGCGAACACCTCCAGGCACGCCTGCCGGGTGCTGAACTCGGACAGGTCGAAGCCCTCGCTGCGGGCCACGTCGGCCACCGCGCGCATCATGATGGTGGTCGACACCGGCAGCTCGATGAACAAGGCCGCAAAGCCGAACGCGCCGCCGAACGCGCCGGAGGTGGCAGCCGCCAGTTTGTGCCAACGGGTGGAGGCGCCTTTGCCTGGGGTGTTGTCCATGCTCCACAGCGCCGCCTGTGCGGACTTGGACAGCGCCGCCTGCACCGCTCCGTGTATGCGACCGGAGACCGCCTTGGGCAGCGCTTTCACCGCGAACTCCAGCGGCGTGCCGACCAGGTTGGCCATGCGCGCGGTGAGGGTCGGCGCTTCCAGCAGGGCCACCGCCCGCTGCAGGTCGGACCAGTCGCGGGCGTCGTGGGCAATGTCGCGGGGAAGCAGGATGGGCTCGTTCATGGCGCCGATCTTAGCGCCGGGGAGTTGAACGGTTCGTCGCGAGGCACGACAGAGGGGTCGGAGCCCTTGCCGCGGGAAAGGGATCCGACCCCGACGCCTTGCCGGCCAGCGGCCGGCACTACCAGTTCGCGTGTCACCCGGTCGCGCCGGGCCATGCCCGGCGTTGTTGTTCAGGCCGTGGGCAAGCCCGACAGCGTGCCCATGAACTGGCGGTAATGGCGCAGCTCGGCGATCGAGTCGTGCACGTCGCTCAGTGCGGTGTGGTTGCTGTTCTTGCCGACGCCGGCGGCCACGCTCGGCGCCCAGCGCTTGGCCAGTTCCTTCACCGTGGACACGTCCAGGTTGCGGTAATGGAAGTACTTCTCCAGGCGCGGCATCTGGCGGTGCAGGAAGCGGCGATCCTGGCAGATCGAGTTGCCGCACATCGGCGAAAGACCGGCCGGGATCCACTGCGCCAGGAAGTTCACCGTCTGCGCCTCGGCCTGGCCGAGGGTGGTGGTGCTGTCCACCACGCGCTGCCACAGGCCCGAACGACGATGCTGGTTGCGGTTCCACTCGTCCATCGCCTCCAGCGTTTCCAGCGGATGATGGATGGCGAATTCCGGACCTTCGGCCAGTACGTTCAGCTGGGCGTCGGTGACCACGGTGGCGATCTCGATGATCGAATCGTTGTCGGTGTCCAACCCGGTCATTTCCAGGTCGATCCAGATCAGTCGTTCGTTGGCCGCGCCGGTGTCCGCCATTGTGTCGCCTCGTTGCTGGGCAGGCGCGCGGCCTACCGGTGAAGGAAAGAGGCGCCCATCATACCCGTTCGCCCCTCAGCCCTCGCCGACGTGGTCTTCCAGCAGCAGCGGCGGCTTGCCACGCTTGGCGCGGAAATAATTGGTCAGGCGCGTACTGGCTTCCTTGGCCAGCACCCCGCCGTGGATCTCGACCCGGTGGTTGTGGCGGGCATCGCCGAGCAGGTCGAACACGCTGCCGCACGCACCGGTCTTGGGGTCGCTGGCGCCGTAGACCAGGCGCGAAACGCGCGCATGCACGATCGCCATCGCGCACATCGCGCACGGCTCCAAGGTCACGTACAGCGTGCTGCCAAGCAGGCGATGGTTGGCCAGCAGCTTTCCACCGGCCCGCATGGCCACGATCTCGGCATGCGCACTGGGGTCATGCGAGGCAATGTTGAGGTTCCAGCCCTCGCCCAGCAGCTGGCCGTCGGCGCCCACCAGCACCGCCCCGACCGGAATCTCGTCGAACTCACGCTGCGCGCGCTCGGCCAGGGCCAGTGCATGGCGCATCCAGTGTTCATCGGCGTCGTGCACCGGTACACCCAGGACATCGGTCATGGCGGTTCTCGCTTTTCAACTGGGCCAGGATGGCCGCCGGGGGCGCATTGTACGCCCGGGACCGTGCAGGCGCCGCTAGCGCGCGTCGAAGCGCTCGCGGGCCGCATCGAGCGCCGGGAAGTTGTGCTCGGCCCAGCGATCCAGGGCGGACAGCGTCTCGACCAGGCCGCGCGCGACCTCGGTCAGGCGGTACTCCACATGCAGTGGTTTGCTGCCCCGGTCACACCGCTCGACCAGCCCATTGCGCTCCAGCTGGCGCAGGGTCTGGGTCAGCACCTTCTGCGAGATGCCTTCGATCTTCCGCAGCAACGCGCCGTTGCGAAGCGGGCCCTGCGCCAATGCCGGCAGCAGCAGCATCACCCACTTGCCTGAAATCAGCGCAAGCGCATCGCGTGCCGAACAGTCGGCGGCATAGACATCCCCGGGAAAGGCCATGGTTACCTCAAGGTGCGTAATTGCCGGCGCATGCCGGCACCGCGAGGATGGTCGCACACTCGTCGAACACCTCGCCCCATGCGCGCCCTGATCCTGCTTGCCCATCCCGAGCCCCGCTCCTTCAATGCACATCTGGCCGCTCAGGCCGCCGAGCAACTGCGGCATGACGCGCTGCAGGTGGACGTGGTCGACCTGTATGCGGAGGGCTTCGATCCGCTGGAAGCGGCTGAACACCATCCGCATCGCCTGCATCCCGGCCACTTCGACGCCCAACGCGAACAGCGGCACAGCGCCGAGCAGGGCCAGCTGCCCGTCGATGTGCAACGTCACCTGCAACTGCTGCGGGCCGCAGACCTGCTGATCCTGCAGTTCCCGCTGTGGTGGTTCGCGGCACCGGCCATCCTGAAGGGCTGGCTGGATCGCGTACTGGTGTACGGGCCGATGTACAACAGCCGCCTGCGTCACGAGCACGGAGCGATGCGCGGCAAGCGTGCGTTGCTGAGCGTCACCACCGGCTCATCGGCACGGGCCTGCGCAGTCGACGGCCGCGAGGGAGATACCCGGTTGCTGCTGTGGCCCTTGATGTACAGCCTGCGCTACGTCGGCTTCGACGTGATGGAACCGCACGTGGTGCACGGCGTGCGTTCCGGGCTGGCACCGGAGCGTGTGCAGGCCCACGACGAGGCACTGGCTGCAGCAACCCACCACTACCGCGAACGCCTGGCGCAATGGCCGCAGTGGCCCACAGTGCCCTTCAACGACAGCAGCGATTTCGAGGACGGCATTGCGCTGCGCGCGGAGGCCACTGCCTACAGCCCCTTCATCCGCCATCGCAACGCCGGATGAATCCACATCTGCGCGCTGGATCGGGACGCGCCATACTACGCACTCTTTGCAAGCACCTTGGCGAACCCATGACCACCCTCCGCCCCTCCCGCGCCGACGACGGCGCCGCTCTTGTCGACCTCTGGCGCCGCGCCGTCGACGCCACCCACGACTTCCTCAGTGCCGAAGACCGCCAGGCCATCGATGCCGAAGTCGCCGGTTTCCTGCCGCAGGCGCCGATGACCGTTGCTGTCGATGCGCAGGATCGGCCGCTGGGCTTCATGCTGATCGATGGCACGCACATGGAAGCGCTGTTCATCGATCCGGACGTACGTGGCACCGGCATCGGCCGGCAACTGCTGCAGCACGCACTGGCCCAGCATCCGCAGCTGAGTACCGACGTCAACGAACAGAACGCACAGGCCGTCGGCTTCTACCTGCGCATGGGCTTCGTCGAAACCGGACGTTCACCGCTGGATTCGCAAGGCCGTCCGTATCCGCTGATCCACCTTCGGCACAACGGCTGACATCCGTCGGCAGCAGCCACGTGCTAGCGTGGTTGCTTTCGACCAAGGAATGCCGCATGGATGGTGCAAAAGCCCTGTTGACCCTGTTTGCGCTGGGCATCAGCCTGGTCTGGATCCTGGTGCCGTTCGCCATCTTCGCCGTGCGCAACCTGCTGCGTGAAGTACTGGTCGAGCAGCGCCGTACCAATGAACTGCTTGAACACATCGGCGGTTACCGCATTCCGAAGCCGCAACCCGAACCGACCGTCTGGCGCGCGCCCTGAGCAGAAACGTGCCAGGCCCGGATCAGGCCGTCGCCTCGAAGGCCGGTGAGTACTGCACCTCGCCCTGTGCCAACGGGGGCTGCAGGCAAAGTGCCTGGAAGTACTCCGGCGGCACACCCGGCAGCACCAGGCCCGGCTCGGCACAGAAGCCGAAGCGACCGTAATAGGCGGGCTCGCCCAGCAATACACAGCCATGTGCGCCCTGCTGACGCAGTGCTTCAAGTGCGGCATGCATCAGGGCCGCACCGATGCCCTGCCGCTGCCAGGCGGGCAATACCGAGATCGGCCCCAGGCCAAACCAGCCCGTGCTGCCATCGCTGATCGTCACCGGCGACACCGCCACATGGCCGATCACCTTCCCGTCCATCTCGGCCACCAGAGAAACGCTCAGCTCCCCGCGCGCGCGAAGGGCGTCGACGATGAACTGCTCGGTATGGCTGCTGTGCGCAGCGTTCCGGAATGCGGCCTCGGTGAGCGCATGGAGGGTGGCGTGATCATCAATGGCTTCGGCACGGATGGTGTAGTTCATGGCGTAATGCTCGCTTGCGTGAGAGTCGCGTGAATTGGCGACCGTTGTCACAAATTGGCGGCGAAATGTCGAACGCGAAGCGCAATAGCCTGGCCAACCCCGAATCGCCTGTGCCGCAATCGATTCGGTGACGCTCCCGAACGCTGAATGCGTCAAAATTCCGTCACCCACGCCTTGCCGCAGCTGGCGCCAGGTTTCCAGAACACTCCATAATCGATAGACCTGTCACCAGGGAAGGATATATGGACACGGACGCACGATGCAGGATGCCGCCATGGATGTAGCCACGCCGACACGCGATGGACGCCATCTGGTACCGATGGGCCTCTTGCTGGCGCTGACGGCCTGCTCGCCTTACGCGGACGCAGAGCGTGACGTCGCCGCAGGTGGACGCGGCCTGGCCAAGCTCAACCCGTCACCGCAGCAGGGCTACGAGCTGGTACTGACCCTGAAGGATGCCCCCGGTCCCTTCGCGGTGGTCGAGGGCGTTGCTCAGTACGACGTCAGCAACCACAGGGACTGCGGCCGGGTCCTGAGGGCGACCGGTACCGCCAGCCGCATCACCAGCCAGGAGTTGGTGGAACTACACAAGGTCGACGAGAACGAATACCGCGGCATGTTCTACCTCGACCGCATGCAGGACGAGGATTACTACGGGCGTGGCGTCTGCCATTGGACGTTGACGGGTGTCGGTGCGATGTTGCGCGCTACGACCGGCGAGGCGGATACGCGATTCCTTACGTTCGTCGACAAGGAGCGCATGGAGAGCGACTCACCTCTTACGCTTTATTACCCAAACCTTATCTATCCGCGCGCCGACACTGTCGCCAACTTTGGCGCCAGTGGCAAGGAAGATCCGTCGGGGTACAGCGAAGAGCTGCGCGACGCGCTGTTCTCAACCACAACCACTGTGCGGCAGCTCTCGCCGTGAGCTGCCAGTGCCACATTTCCCCCTACACACCAGGAGGCCGACATTGCGCCACAAGATGATCCCGTGCCTTGCTCTGCTTCTACTGACCGCCTGCAACCCGGAGACCGCCATGAACCAGGAACGTGCCGCTGCCGAAGCCGATGTCGCCCAGGGTGGGCGCGGCCTCGCCAAGCTCAACCCCAACCCGCGCAAGGCCTATGAACTGGTATTGCGCCTGAAGGATGCACCCGGCGACTTCGCACTGGTCAAGGGCGTAGCGCAGTACGACGTCACCAACGAGGATCAGTGCGGCCACATCGAGCCGGCCACCGGCACAGCTGCACGTATCACCAGCCAGGAACCGGTGGAGCTGCGCAAGGTCGCTGAGGGCGAGTACCGCGGCACGCTATATGTGGACCGCATGCTGGATGAGGACTACTACGGTCGTGGCGTCTGCAAGTGGGAGTTCACCGGTGCCGGGGCAATGCTGAAGGCGACGGGTGCCGAAGAAGAGACCCGCTTCCTCACCTTCGTCGACGCCAAGCCGCTGACCGAAGGTGGCGCCCATACGCTCTACTATCCGGATCTGGTCTATCCGAAGGCAGATCGCGTTCCCAACTTCCCAGCCAGTGGCGAGCCCGATCGCAGCAACTACGCCGCTGATCTGCAGGACAAGCTGTTTACGATCACCCTCTCCGCAAGTGAGGTCGCGCCGTGACCATCACCTCTCAGGACTACGCCGCGTTATCCAATGACGCCTACAAGGATCGGGCCGTCGGCCGACGTGAACCCGGCCAAGAAGAAAAAGTCACGTTAAACGGCCATGAGTACAAGATACTTGAGCATGTCAACAATCGTCTCAACGGCTATCAGGGCACCGTCTATCAGCGCGTAGACACCAAAGAGATCGTCATTGCGCATCGTGGCACCGAGCAGATCGCTCGCGATGCGATTCTGACCGACGGCGGCATGGTGGTTGCGCGCACCAACGTGCAGGCGCCTGACGCGATTGCTTTGACACAGAGGACACTCGAAGGCGCTGCGCTTCAATCCCGCTTGAACGGTGTGCCCGCGCCCCAGGTCACCGTCACCGGTCATTCCCTCGGCGGCGCCCTCGCCCAGATCACCTCGCACCACTTCAACGTCAAGGGCGAGACCTTCAATGCCTACGGCGCGGTCAGCCTCAGCTATCGCATTCCGGAAGGCGGCAACACCATGATCAACCACGTCATGGCCTCCGATCCGGTCAGCGCCGCGTCACCGCATTTCGGCCAGGTACGCATCTATGCCAAGCCCGACGAGATCAAGACGCTCGCGGCAAACGGCTTCAGCAATCACGCCCTGCGTGATCTGATTCCGGACCGCCCGATCATCGCGGCCACCAGCTCGTTCGGTGCGCACAAGCTGGGCAACTTCCTCAACGAAGGCTCGGTGCTGAAGCACCCCGAAACGCAGAAGCTGGCGAAAGACAACGCCAAGATGATCGAGGAGTATCGCGACGACGTCGAGTCACTGCGTCGCGGCGTCACCCGCGCTGCACGCGGCATCCCGGGCGGCGCCATCGATCTGTACGACCACATCCGCGGCCCGCTGCAGCCCGGTGAACCGGCACGCCGCGAAGCGGAGAAGAATGGCCATCACACCAGCATGCTGCGCATGGACGATGCCAACCATCTGGGCAACCCGCTGTTCAACGACGCGATTCGCGGCGTGCACGCACATGACGTGCGCGTTGGCCGCGTGCCGGACGTGATGAGTACGCAGCTGGCGGGCAGCCTGGCGGCGGAGATGCACGCTGCAGGCGGCAAGCGCATCGACGAAGTGGTGATGAACGCCGATGCCTCGCGCAGCTTCGCCGTGCAGGGCCAGGGCGGTGACCCCGCCCACCTTCGCGTGTCGGTGGATACGGCAGTGGCGATGAACACGCCGCTGGAACAGAGCAGCCAGCGCATCGACCAGCAGGCTGCAGGCCAGCGCCTTGCGCTGGAGCGCGACCAACAGCTGGAACAGCAGCAGCATCAGACCCGCAGCCTGCAGGCCTGATGGACAGCGCGGGAGCCGGTCATTCCGGCTCCCGCCTCAGCACCGTGACTCAGGGGCTGGTGGCCGCGACCGGCGCAGATGCACTGGCGGTCACGAACAGATCCGGCCCGGAATCCGGGAAGCCGCCGCAGGCGCGATCGCCCGGCGCGACCGGATCACACGGCCACTGGCTGCGCGGGACCTTGTCGCGCAACTCGAAGCGATCGCCGGTCCAGACCACGAAGGCGAGATGCTCGCGGTTCCAGTCACTGAACGCACGCGCCCCACCCTTCGGCACCGTCTCCGGATACTGCACGAACCAACGCATGGCCGGCCCGAACTGCAGCTTGCTGTGATCCAGCGTGATCCTGCCCCCACGCGCCAGCTGGCGTGCGCGATCCGCCTCGGTCACCTGTGGCATGGCCGGCATCGCCTCGGCGGTAACATCCCTCGGTGGCGCATCGCCACGCACCTGGTAGACACGCTGGCCCACATACGCCTCGCGGCAGTTGCCCGCTGGCACACGTACCGGCTCCGCGCTGAACTCATCGCGGTTGGCGACCTGGTCGCTGCAGGTGAACGGCGCGGACACCAGGTAGAACGTGCTGTCGGCATCGCGCCCTTCCAGCGAGCGCACCCAGACGTCGCCCATCCGCACGATGAAGTCCGGGCGCTGGCCGTACCCAGGCACCGCCTTGAACCAGGCCTTCTGCTGTACCTCTCGCTCGCGCCAGTTGCGCGGCAGGTGGATGTCCTGCTCGGGCAGCGCGACCAGCAGAGCGGCCAGATGCGCCGGCATGGTGCCCTGGCAGGCGCCGGTCAGCAGGTCGCCCTGGGTCGCCAGTCGCCCGGCCAGATCCACCGGGCAGCGCGCACCGAGCGCCCGCTCGGTCGCCCGCTCGGGCGACAATGGCACGATGGCCAATGCGGGCGGTGCGGGTGCTACCGCCGGAACGGTTGGCTCGGCGGTAGCAGGCGGTGCCGTTCCTGCGGGCGCATCAGCGATCGCCTGTACCGCGGCGGGCGTTTCCGCGACGGGCGGCGCTGTCTCCTGAGCCTGTGCCGAGGCTGCGGCAAGTCCAAGTGACAGCAGCCAGAGCGGCGGCAGGCGGCGCGCGGATGCATTGCAGCGGGCAGCGGCCTGCAGGGCATTCAAGGGAACGATTCGCATGTGGTGTCCTTACGGGTGGGTTTCCATGTCGGCGCCACAGGGCGCCATGCGTCTTACGCAAAACAACGGCGGGCACCCTGCCCGCCGGCACCAAGTGCTACAGGGATCGAGAACGCTGCTCCTGCTCGCGGGCGAGCGCGGCCGTCGGATCCTGCTGCGCAACGCTGGCCGCCAACTGCTGGCTGCTCTGCGCCAGTGGCTGCTGGGAGGCCTGCTCCCGGTCAACAGACGCACGCAGCATGGCCGGATCACCCAGCGCGCCCTGCACTGCAAACAGCGTACGGCCGTCGTTGCCCGCCAGCAGATGATCGATGCGCGACAGGCCGGCCTTCTGCGCCCCCAGCGCCAATGCGCCAGCGGTATTGTCGAGCTCCTGTGCACTGCGCAGTCCACTTTGCGGCCCCATCTGCCGCAGGTGCTGGCGCGCATCCTCGAACAATGCGTTGCCGGGCTCACCGGCATGCGACATGTCGCGTGCAACGGTCTGCGCCGGCGCACCGACTTCGCCGCGATCCAGTCGCGCCATCACGTCCGGCGTCAACTTCTGCTGCCAGACCTCAAATCGTTGCCGGCGCGCCTCGATGCCATTGAGCGCGCCGTTGAGCGCATAAGTTGCTTCGCGCACATCATGGCGCGCCCCCTCCGGCACCCGTGTCTGCCACTGCCATACGGCAATACGGCCTGCGTACTCGGGCTGCGCGGCCAGCTCCGGGTGATTCACCAGGTCCAGATCCAGCGCCTTGCCGGCACGCTCGTAATTCTCCTTGCCGACCAGTGGCAGATAGCCGCGGCCGTGGTACTTCAGCGCGTCACCAGGCGCGTCGTTGCCCATGCGCCCGCCGTACATCAGCTCAGCCAGGTTTTCCGGGCGACCACGCAGCGCTTCCTGGCGGGCGCTCTCCAGCGCAGCGTTGCCATTGCGCCACGCAGCCTCCACCGGGATCTGCGAGATTCCCCGGGTGAAGTTGAAACTCTCGTTGAGCCGGCTCAAGCCACGCGACTCGTGCCCTGCCTGGGCCATGAAATTGGCCAGTTCAAGCGGGGAGTCGATGCCGGCTTTGGTCGCCTGCCGCAACAGCTGCGACTCTCTATCGGTCGACACAGTGCAACTCCTGAATCTTCATCAGCGCGGATTCCCTTCCGCCGGTTGGAGCTTGGCTCATGGAAGCGACACCTCGGCGACGCTGGACGGGTCGAAGTCCTCGAACCGCACCCTGCCCAGCTCCGCCACCGAGTAATCCCGGATGTTGGTCGCTTCGGTCTCGATATCCACGACCTTGCGTCTCACCCCATCCACCCAGCAGGCCTTGTCCGCAGGCGCATAGCGGAACCGGTAGGTGCTGCTCCAGCGCTCGCGGCTACCGCCGTTGGTGATCACGCTGAAGGTGCCCTTCTCGACCATTGCATACGCAAAAGGGTCGCCGGCCAGGCCACCTCGGGTCGAACACGGCACCAGCTTGTCGTTGCGCGCGGCCAGCTGCCAGCGCCCGCGCCCATCACCGCGCAGCAACAGCAGCACCCGGTTTGGCCCGTGCTGGCCGGGCACCAGCCCTTCCGGCGTCGGCTGGTCGATGACCAGCAGCTGATACTCGATGCCATCGCCGTTGAGTTCGCCCCTTACGGCTTCCAGCAGGTTCGCACCGGACGGAACAAATGCCAGGGCATCGTCCATGTGTGCGCCAACCCTGTCTTCCATCCCCTCCCACTCCTTCAATGTGGTCATGCCGATACCCGCCTCCCTGCCCAGCCGGAACGCGTTCCGGCTTATCCGCGCCTGCGCGGACAGGAATCATAGCCTTGCGTACGGCAAGACCACGATGATGGCGAGCGTCACCCGACGCAGGGGCTGACAGCGTCCTCACTGGACGGAAGAACCCCTGCATTCGGCGGCACTGGCGCGTCATTTTCATGACGCGTGGGGAGCTTACCGCGAGGCGTTCTGCCGCGTCGAAGTGCGAGGAAATCGAAAAGCGGAATTGATCACAGAAAACGGGGCTTAGCGTGAATGGCGCCTTACCTGATGAACAGATCCGCCGTGCAGGCCGTTCTGGCGATCCCGCATTGTCCCTGCGGCAGCTGCTTCCATGCCGCCTTCGCGTTGCATTGCTGCATCGCGACAATGACCGCTCCCTGTTCGGACATGGCGGTGGCGACGCTGGTGGTTTCAGTGCCCAGGCCCGCGTGGGCGACCGCCACGCATTGCGCCTGGAACAGGGTCGCCAACGTACATTCGCCTTTCCCGAACTCCCTGCACTCCTTCATGGATGCACGCTTGGCCTTGCCCCGTGAGCGCATCGAGTTGCTGATGAAGGTATCGCCGCGGGCATCCATCGCCACGCCGCGCACGGTCTGCGCCCAGTTGGGGCGATTGTTGTACGGGGATCCTGAGCTGCTTACCGGAATGGGCGCACAGCCCTGTACACCCTGGCCACCGATGGGATACATGCCCTGCGGGCAGTTGCCTTCGGCAAGCGCGGTGAACGGCGGCAGGCCTGCAATCAGCAGACACGGGAGAAAAGCGAGGTGGATTCGTTTCATGGGGAGACTCATTCCTTTGCTGCCCATTGTGAGAGGCGGGACGGCCTGAGCAGATGATCGTTGCCCAAACTTGCCTCCCGGGTTGGGAAGGCTTCGCAGAGCAAACACAGGCCCGGGCTGGCCGGGTACAAGATCATTGGAGAACTCGGCGATTCCAACCGGAGTGCGCTGCAAGCCCGATGGTGGCGCAGCCACGCTGAACGCTCAAGGTCAATCGCGTCAGACTGTGCATCAACGCAGGCTCGACTGAAGTAAATCACCCAGTTGAAGTAGAGCCGGGGCACAGCAAGTTACTGTCGATCACATAGACGCCGTCGCACCAATATCGCCTTCACGTCGGCATGTCGAAGCTTGCCCAAGCCGTTGCCCTGAGCAATCAACACGCTCCAAGCACTGGCTGTCAGGATCCTTTAGCTAGAACGCCTCATAGACCGGCTCAGAACACGCTGAGTAGGCGACTTTGCATTGCGTTCCAGCCGGATCCACGCAGATCTTTTGTGCCTGCGCAATGGCTTCCTTCAAGTCTTTACCGCTCGCAACGCCACCACGCGCCCCATTGCCTTGGCTCTGAGGAACGACCCAAGCCGCACACTGGTTCCGGTACGCGATGAGTACTCGGCAGTCGCGAGCAGCGCGCATGCCGCATCCCTCGAGAGCGACACGCTCCGCATCCTCTTTCGTAGCCCTCCCTGTCGCCACGCCTGCTTCGTTCGTGCTGGGCGAGGAAGCAATGGCACCCCACGTCTTATGCCACTGGCCAGCGGGTTCCGCCCCACGGGCGCCCCCCCCCGCTCCAGGGATGGGGGCACACCCCCCCACCCCTTGATCGCCGATGGGGTACTGGCCGGCCGGGCATCGGCCCTCCGCATTGGCGTTATTGGCAACGAGGAGTGCAGCAAACAGCAGCGTCAGAGTCACGAACGCCGGATTACCGCGTAAAGGTTTGAAATCGGCCATTGTCTTGAATCTCTGAAAATTCACGGCGCCTCAGTCTCACAACTCATTGACCTGTTGCATTTCCTCGCATACCTGGGCTTTGAGTCGGAGCAATCGCGTTATTGACAACAGGGGAGGTTGCTGCGACAGGCGCCCCCACCGAACCACGATCTCCCGACGGCGCCGGCGGCGGAGCCGACATGCCCGGCGGACGACCATCGGCACTCGGCGAGGCACTGGCACCACCGCCTATCTGCGAATATGCCATGAAGGTGCCCAGGGTGCCCTGGAAGAACATCGCTGCCATTGGGGGTGTAGTCAGGATCAACGCGGTGAGGATCAGGCCCATGCCTCCCTGCTGCATTGCCTGGCTGGTCATGCCGTCGGACATGCTTTCCTTGAGGATGAATTCCTGCACCAGCGCTGTGGTCCAGAAAGTGGCCGCCACACGTACCACCATGTCCAGTGCGATGGAAACCATCGCTGCAAGTACGGCCATGGAGAACATCGTGCCAATGCCGTAGAACAGCCAACGTTGGAACAACTGCTTGGTCTGGTCGAACAACAGGCAGAGGATGAACAGGGGGCCAAAGCCGATGAACAGCGCCATGGCGATTTCATACAGCATCAGCATCGCACCAGCGGTGATGGCTGGACCTGCGGTGCCCATGCCGATGAAGAACAGTGCCCGCTTCTTGTCCTCCAGCAGCTCCCCGTCATTCATGATCTGGATGGCGTCGATACTGGAAAGCGCCACCTGCATCCATGCCAGGCTCTTGTCGATCTGAGCTTCGGGTGACTCGTTCGAGCCTGTCACGACCTTCGTGATTTCTGCCTTGACGTCGTGGGTGAGGAAGCTCTGAAGGTTGGTGCCGAAAGCGCCCATCGTGGTGGCCGCGCTGACGATCAACGCCGCACGCGCCATATTGGTCACCAGCACCATCATTGAGTCCCGGCTGCGGCCGGTCACGATGCGGAAGCCCTGCACCAGCACCCACAGGGTCATGAGCGTGAGGGCGATGCCGCCGACCCACTGCATCATTTCCCCCATCATGTCGATGCCGAACTTGTTTATCTTGCTTCGCAGGAAGTCGAAGATGAACTTGAAGAACACGAAATCCCCGATCGACTGGACACGTGCAACGTGCCCCATCAAATCCTGGAATCCGCCATTGAAATCAAAATTGGCAATCGACCTGATCATTTCCGCAATCCCTTGATGTATCCCTACCGGACAACCTCGTGGAGCGGGTGCCTATGCACCTGCCCCAAGCGGCGTCAGTCGACGTGCAAAGCGCGTTCCAATGCGGCCGTCTTGACCAGCTGCGAGATGACGCCCGGCTTGCCCTTCAATGCCACGCGCGCCAGCACGCGCTGATTGGCCATCATTGACTCCTGATAGGCGTCGTAGGACCGCATGCGCGCCTCCCACTCCTGCTGCAGCTTGGAAATATCGTTTGCCGTACGCAGGGAGTCACTGTTCACGGCCGAAAGAGTTCCCGCAAGATTGCCATCGGCGCCGCCTCGCCAGCCCATGATCTCAGACAACGACGCGTTGATGCTGGGAATGGTCTTCTCGATGAAATCCACCGTCTCGTTGCGCTTCCGGTTTTCCATCATCTGGATGTTGACGCACAGCTGCTGCTGCTGCGCGTAGAGATCACCGGAGGTATCCAGCACAAACTTCTTCAGCAGGCTGCCAGCGCTGAAGCCCGCCGACGTACGGCAGAGGTCGGCGACCATATAGTCGTCTGGAACCCGCTCCAATGTGGCGCCTGGCGGCAAGCCGAAGTTGTTGATCATGCCCTGGATCTGGACAAGCGCATTTTGGTACTCCTGGAACGTCCTTCTCCACCGAGTTACCTGAGCCGCGTACTCCAGCCCGTCAGCCTTCATTTGCGCCTTCCCTTGGGCAAAGTCCTTCAGTGCCTGCATGAGATTACTGAGGTCGAAGACAGGGTAACCACCGGCCGAAACCGACGTGGTGGAGAACATGACCATGCTCCCCAGCAGGATGGCTGCCAGGCGCTTCTGACGCAGACCGCGGTGGCGCTTGTGATTTCGGGATGTCATGCTCATGTTCTTCTCCAGGGGAATGGATTTCATTCGGCGCTGTCTGATCCAGGGCTTTCAAGCCGCATCGGTTTCGGCAGAGGCCTTGGCTTTACCAGAGCCCTTTCGGTTCTTGTAGAAGTCCTCCAGCCACTGTTCCGGCGTGAGTTCGTCCACGGTGATCCGATTGCGGACTGCAGCCGTCTGCAGCACCCGATGCATGATGTCGATGTTGTCGGTCGAGGCCGAGATCACCGACAGGATGTCGTCCATGCCACGCAGGTTGAGCTGGCAGACACTGGAAGCATGGCCCTGCTTGACCAGGAAGCAGCGCGAGCGCTCGTCCAGTGCCGTGACCACCTTGAACTCCGCCTCGGTCAACTTCAGGCCATCCATGTAGTCGCTCTTGCTGGCGTTCGGGTTCGGCAGCAGGATGAGCGTGGCGGTCTGCTCGATCAGGGCAGCGGAGATATCACTCTTCAGCGCGTCTTCCGGGCTCTGCGTGGCGAAGATGCCCAGGCCGTTCTGCTTACGGATGGTCTTCTGCTTGTTCTTCGCGAACTCCTTCAGGCCACCCTCGCCGTCCAGGATCTTCCAGAATTCGTCCATCACATAGATCAGCGGTCGACCGTCGATCAGCGATTCCAGGCGGTGCAGCAGGTAATTGATGACCGGCACGCGCACTTCGGGATTGTCGATGATGTCGGTGTAGTCGAAGCCGATGATGTTGGCCTTGCTCAGATCCACCGTATCGATCGGATTGTCGAAGACCCAACCCAGCGAATTGCCCGAAGTCCAACGGCGCATGCGCGCATAGAGGCCGTCGTCGCCCATGTTGGGCAGGCTCTTCTGGAAGTTGGTCATGCTGCGCAGATGCATCGGCGTATCGAGCATGCTCTCCACCGCACGGTAGATGTCCTCTTCCTCGCGGGCGCTGTACTCGCGCTTGCCGGCCAGCACCTTGATCAGTTCGGCCAGGAACTGCACGTTCGCTTCGTTGTTCTCGCACTGGAACGGGTTGAAGCCGGTCGGCGCACCGTTCTCCAGGGCCAGATAATTGCCACCGCAGGCACGCACGAAGATCTCCGCACCACGGTCCTTGTCGAAGAAGAAGATGGTCGGTGACGGCTCATACTTCTGAACCTGGCTGAGCAGGAAGTTGATAAGCGCGGTCTTGCCGGTACCGGACTTGCCGATCACCATGGTGTTGGCGATCGCCTTCTCACCCAGCGAATTCTCGGATGGATGGGTGGCATGGAAATTGAAGTAGTACGGCTGGCCGTTGGTGGTCTGCAGCGTGGTCACGCAGTCGCCCCACGGGTTGTTGTGCTGCTTGCCGGTGGCGAAGTTGTGCAGCGGCGACAGGCCGAGGAAATTCAGCGAGCTGACGTTGGCCAGCCGCGTGCGGAAGCGCCAGTTGGCCGGCAGCTGCGAATAGAACGACGAGGTGACTGCCAGATCCTCCTTGGTCGACACGAAACCGGCGTTGGACAGCTCGGCACGGGTCGAGGCCACGTTCTGCGACAGCTTCGCCTGGCTGTCGCCATACACCGCGATGATGAAGTGGTATTCGCCCAGCACGAAGTTGCCTGACGACAGATGATCCATCGCCTGGTCGAGTTCGACGATCTGACTGACCGCCTTGTCGCCCGAGGAGATCATCATGCCCTTGGTCCGGTCCAGCACCTTCAATGCGTCCTGGCGCCCCATCGGGCTGAACGAATGGGTGATGACGTACTCATAGTCCAGATACTTCAGACCATTGAGAATGCCCGGATAGGTCCCCTCGGCATATTCCTTGATATTCAGGATCGCGCCGAAATGATTGACGCCATTGGGCGTATTGATCACGAAATCGCCGGTCTTGGCCGAGAACATATGACGGCTGACCGGAAGATAGTCTTTCACAGGCGCCGACAGCACCGGTACCGGCTCATCGATGCGGTTGATCAGGTAGCCGAACAGCTCAAGCGTCTCGGAAAACACCACACCGTTCTTGGCTTCGTACATACCGAGCCGGTAAGGCGCGTAGTCGCGGATCACAGCCTCGACGTTGCCGGCGAGCTCCATCAGCTTCTCGACGGCCTGCTCCTGCTCGGCGCGCAGCTTGTCCACGTTCGCGGACTTCTCCACGAAGCGCTTTCCCGCCACCACCGGGCGATAGATCATCGTCAGGTACAGCTCGTTCTGCATGATGCGCTGGGAGGACAGCATGCCCATGTACTGGTCGGACACATCCTGGTTGAAGCGCTGCTTGTAGTAGCTCTTTCCCTTCAGGGTGCGACGGCGCCGGATGTCATGCACCCAGAAGGCAACGTTGACGAAATCCGGTGCGCGCAGCGTCTGCAGCAACCGGTTGAAGGTGTTGTGCCGATGCTCAAGCTCCCATTCTTCGCGCCCCACGAACGGCAGCCCTTCCAGGTGCCACGTCAACAGGTAGTCGCCGCCCGTGGTCTTCACCACATTCGGAGCCACGTGCGACGACAAGGGGATGAATTCGCTGATGGAGGTATCTGGGTTGAACATACGACTGCTTCCAAAAGGTACTGCCGACAAAGATGCGGAGTTGGCCAGGCGGGCGCTCAACGCCCGCCTGGCCGGATCCAGCCCTCAATCCCTGGGGGCTGGCTTGTTGCGGTAGTGATTCGGGTTGAACACCCACATGCCATCATGCTCCTGCACGTTGCGCACCTTGAGCTTGAACATCAGGCGCAGGCCCAGCAGGCGGAAGATCATCTCGTCACGCTTGGCCATCTGCCGCATGATGAAAATGGCCACCGGGATGGTCAGCAGAAACCAGAAGTTCGTGTACATGCTCAGCAGCAACAACCCACCCGCCACCATGAAAAATGGCAGGTAGGGAACGCCCAGGAACATCGCTGGGCGCGTGCATCCCCGGAACAGGACGTTCTTATGCACTGTAGTACTGGACGGCGTGCTTGATCATTTCAAACGCCATGCCAGCGCCGTCGCCACCACCGACCTTTTCGCAGCTGCCAGCCTCCTTGCCGAGCAGCATGCGCGCGATCTGGCCTGCCGCGCCGATCAGCACACCGCCGATGAGGATCGGGGCCACGTCACCGATGCGCTTGTGGGCAAACGCAATCTGGTAACCGGCGAAGATCACGGCGATCGTGACCACGGCGATCGAGGCCATGTTCAGCAGACCGTTGATGTTGGAGAAGAAGCCGCAGACCTTGCCATCGGTACCACCGAAGTCAGTGCCGGCCAGGGCCTGCGGAGCGAACACAGCACCGGCGAATGCGACGGCCATCAGCATGGTCTTCAGCGTGCGCTGGGCCTGGACGAGGTCGAGATTGAATCGCTTCATGGATTGATTTCCTTGTTGATGGACTAACACAACTGAATCGACCAGCCGGGGGACCGGTCGCACCACGACTTCGTCAGAACACGAAGGCCGCATCCCCTGCGGGAATCTGCTGCACCGGCGCACGGGGCGCCGGTGCGTTGTAGAAATTCTGGGTGTCCGCTGCCGGCGCGTTACGCTCATTCCACGGGCGCAGCATCACCGGCGCGTTCGCGCCGGCAGCCATCCCGGGAAGCTGTTGCGGCATGGCTGCCCCGCCCTGCGCCGCACCAGGCTGCTGATACGGCTGCGGAGCCTGCTGCGGCATGTCGTTTCCACGCTGTGCCTGTGGCTGCATCATTCGATCGACCGAGCCCAGCACCACGCGCGATACCGCCTGGTCGGCGATGTTCAGCAGGCTGCCGCGGGCCATCGCACCGGTGGATGGGTAAACGGTGTAGGCGCGGGCCGGGTCATTGGACGGTACGTACACCGGCGCACTGGCCTGGGCGACGATGCGCGCCTGGGCCGGCGAGGCCGTCTGCGGATGATGTTCGACCCTGACCACCCGACGCTCGCCGCGGCTGACCACGTCAATCGGCGCGACGGCGTTGCTTGCGACCTGCTGACCGCGGCGGATCGAGTCGTAGATCTTCTGCACGTACCCGTGACGGAAGCCGGTCTCGAAGTTGCCCGAGTAGTAGCAGCTGAACGACTTGCCCCAGTCACCACCGGAGCGCTTGTAGCAATCGGCGAGGATGCGCGAACCCGCCTGCAGGTTCGGGCACTGCTGGAAGGCCTTCTCGTAGGAATCCAGCCCGTACTTGCCCAGGTTGTAACGGTTGACCTGGGCCAGGCCAATGGAGAAGTTGTAGCCCTTCTCCTCCAGCATGCGAACGGTGGCCAGCGCCTCGTCGAGGGCCTTGGGCTGGCGCACCAGGGCGCCGCCGACCACGCCGATGGCATAGGGGTTGCGCGACGATTCCACGTTGATGACGTGCTGCATCACGTCCATCGAGACGGCCATTTCCGGGCACGCCATCATTTCCAGTCCTGGCAGCATTGGTCAGCCCTCCTGCCCCTGGGCACGCCCAGGATTGAAGTCGATGCCGGTGATGTAGCGCGAGCCGGCATGTGCCTTGATATGCACGACGATGTCGATGGTCATCATCAACAGTCGCTTGATCACGTTGAACTCCAGGCCAGAACCCTCGGCCGAGGCCTTCACCATCAGCGCCAGCTGGTCCCAGGTCTGCTCCGGGCTACCGGCATGGCAACTGGTGATCGAGCCCGGGTGGCCCGATGCGCAGTTGCGGATGAAGTAGAACGCCTCGTCACCGCGCAGCTCGGCCAGGATGATGCGCTCGGGCTTCATGCGCAGGCAGGCTTCCATGCAACTCTTTGCGCTGACATTGCTGGTGCTCTGCCCACCCTTGGAGTACAGCAGGTGCACCACATTGGGTTGGGTCAGAAACAGCTCGCGTGCGTCCTCGATCGTGACCAGGCGTTCGTTGTCCGGGATATGATTGACCAGCGCTTTCATGAAGGTGGTCTTGCCGCTACCGGTCGCACCGGAGACCACGATGTTCTTGCGGTACATCACCGCACGACGGAAGAACTCTGCGTACTCGCGCTGCTGACGCAGTTCCAGCAGCTCGCGGTCCTGCTCGCTCAGACTGCCATCCTGTTCCAGGATCTGGTTGAAGAAGCCATCCTCGTGGTACTGGGTGAGCGACTTGGTGTGCTTGGACGGCAGGCGGATCGTGATCGAGACCTTGCCGGCATCACAGGCAGGTGGAATCACGAACTGCGCACGTTGCCCGGTCGGGAAGGTGAGCGAGACGACCGGATCGGCATCGGTGATGCGCTGGCCGGTGTTGCTTTCGTTCACCACGGCGGTGCAGAACTGCCGTGCCCGCTCGAACGTCAGGCCCGGCACCTCCACCCGCTGCCACCCCGCCCGGGTTTCCAGGTACAGCTCACCGGGACGGTTGATGCAGATTTCCGTCACTTCCGGGGATGTCATGTACTCGGCGATGCCCAGCACTTCGTACTGATAGCGCAGGAAGTCGCTGGAAACGAGGGCGAGGGGTGACACTTCGGCGTCCATGGTTGTTCTTCGGGTTACCGGCGCGGGTTGAGCACGTTGGTGAAGTCGACGTCCTTTGCGACGTAGACGTTCACGACGGTGCCCTGGTTGATGGTGACAGTCGGCGGGCGATTCGAACTGGTCAGGGCTTCGTTGGCGAGACGCTCCATCGTGCGCGCGGTGGCGCTTTCATAGGGCGAACGAACGGCAAAACCATTACTGGAAACCGTCGTCGACTCCGGGCCATGCTCGGCTGCGGCGTACTTGAAGGCGTCGGCGATCAGGCTGATCATCAGCGCCGATGCAATGCGGCTGCCCCAGTGCGCGCTGTACTGGCCAGGATGACCGGCACCACCCAGCTGATCCACGCCCGGGCTGGACATGGCCACGTCGATGCCATTGGGCGTGGTGATGCGATCCCAGATCACTTCCACGCGCTTGCCCTTGGGACCACCACCGTACGCACCGTAGATCTTGGACCCCTTGGGCAGCAGCAGGCTGCGGCCGTTGATCGAGTACACCGGTTCGGTCAACAGGCACGACGTATAACCTGCAAGATCGGTGATGATGCGGGTCTCGAGTACACAACGCAGATAGGTGCCACGCACCAGCAGTGCATCGGGGCTCCGGATGTAGGAAGCATTGGACACATCCTCCACATCTGGCCCGCGGCGCACCTTGGCCGGCGGAGCATTGCCGTTCTGCGCCTGCAGCGCAGCCAACGTGGCCTGCATGTAGGGATCGTCGTTGTCCCCTGCTGCAGCCTGGCCGCCGGCGTCGCCCGTGCCCACGCCTGCGCCACCACTACCGGCAATGCGGCGATCCAGCAGACTCGGGCCACGCTCGACCTCGCGCTCGGGTTCGGCGCGAGGAATGAACGTCGGGCCCATCGTTTCCTGCGGCGGTGGCGGCAGCATCGGAATGGGCTCGGCGGCTTCCCGGGCGGCCTCGCGAATCGCGGAGGGTGCAATGATCGGCAGGTCGGGGGTGCTCGAACGTGCAACCTGCGGCGGCGCCTTGGCTTCTTCAGCGTCTTCCTTGCCCTTGCGCAGCAGCAGGAAGCCCATGGCCAGCAACAACACCAGGATGCCGCCGAGGAACAACAGCGCCTTGCGGTTCAAGCGCTGCTCTTCCGCAGAGCGAAGCTGTGGGGCACTGGCATCCAGATCCGGCGCCGCCTCTGTCTGCGCGTGCCCGTAGTAAGGGTTCGCCGATGGCTCCTGAGCCGCAGGCCCCTGTCCGTACGGAGACGGATTCGGATCGTTTTCGGGAGTGTTCTGCTGGCTCATTTCTTCACGTTCCTTCGCAGGCCGACGACGAAGTCGCCGTGGCGGATGACCAGGTACGGGTACGTCCCGTGCACGATCAGCGTATTGCCCTCAACCGTGGTGTTGACCACGAAATCCTCGCCGTACTCCTTCTCGCGACCGAACACGGCCGGGAAGATGCCGGTCTTGTATTCGGGCGAGTTGGGCAGTTTCAGATAGGTGAAACGGCCATCGTCGTAGGCGTTGACCGGGATCAGCCACCCCATCTTCTTCGCCTTGCTGGTCGAATAGGAGTAGTTGAAGTTGTATTGGCGGTCCTTGGCCAACTCGGTGCTCAGCAGCGGCTGCGCCTCTTCCTCGACCGCTGCCTGGGCAGGCCCGAACACAGTGTCATTCGGATAGACGAAGGCGATCTTGTACTGCACGCCGGCGCGACGGGCCTGCTCAAGCTGGCGCCAGTCGGTGGCAACGACTTTCAGCTCGAAAATGTACGAATGGGTCTCGGTACGCACCATCATGTTGGTGTCGACGTCGACGTTCTTCGGCTTGAGATAGAACACGTTCTCGCGACGGGTGAGTTCCCAGCCGCTGCTGAAGCCGGTGCTGTAGTCGAGGATCTTCTCGTTCGGGCTCAGCTCGATCTGGGTGGTGAGGCCCAGGCCGGTGCGAACCGGGTAGATGCGGTCCTTCTCATACTCGTAGTGGTCAACTGCCTGCGCCATCGCCGCGCTGGAAAACACCAGCGACAGCAACGACAGCAGCGCCCACGCGCTTCCCCTGATTTTTCGACTACTCATCGGTTGCTTGCTCCATCAGCATTTCCGGTGGAATGGTTCGGTGCCGGCATCATTGCCGGCTGTCCCGGCGCGCCCTGCCCCGGCATCGGCTGCCCCTGGACCGGCTGCCCCTGCATGGGCGCACCCTGCATCGGCTGCATCTGCCCATTGGCCGGCACTGCGACAGGCTGACCGGTGGCGGGATCGATCATGGTGGCAGCGGCCGGATTGTTCGGAACGTACATGCCCTGCGCCTGCTGCGCGGCGAGCTGTGCCTGTTGCGCGGCATCCTGGGCCTGCTGCTGCATGGCACCGTCATCCGGCACGGGCACGCCGCGCGCATAGTCGTTGTCGACACGGTACTCCGTGACCTGGAACGCCAATGGGTTGAGCACGCGGTCCTGTTCGGAGAGCGCCAGATTCTGGTTGTACTGGAAGCGCATGGTGACCAGCTGGTTGTCCAGATAGGTCGACACACCGCTGCGCTTGTCGAGCAGGCTGCGCTGGATGCGCACGGACGCGCCACGGAAGCTGCCGTTCGCCTGCACGCCCAGCGGGGTGATGCTGAGGATCTTGACCCTGATCGCCTTGCCCCGGCCGTACATCACGAACGGATTCTGCGGATTGTTGCTGGCATAGCGCTGCTTCATGCTTGCGGCCACGGCATCACTGGACATGACGAACACCAGCTCCCAGTCGCGCAACCCCATCACCGCGGAGTCGTACGACTCGCGCGCCAGCACGTACTGGGCGACATTGCTGCGGTTGACCGCTTCATTGGTGGTGATCGTCTCGCCCTGGAACGTGCCCCTCAGGCGCGCCACCGTAGCGGTACCCGTGTAGGCATCGGCCATCACCAGGAACGGCACCTTCTCCTTCAGCGGCAGCATGTAGTAGTAGCCGCCCGCCAGTGCCAGCGACATCAGCAATGAGCCGGTGGCGACCCACCAGGCGCGGCGCTCACTGCGACGCGCCATGTCGGCCACGGTGATCTCGTAGCTGACCGCCTTGGCGACCGACTGCTCGACCTTGGGACTATTGCCGGGATCCTTCTTGCGGAACATGGATTCTTCCGTACTGCTGAAACATCAATGGGCGTGGCACCCCTGCGACAGGCGCGGGGAGCGGCACGTTCGATGATTTCGAGGTGGACTCAGGTGCCGCTGTTGGAATCAGCGCCCTGTGCCGACGCGGTCGGCGTCGAGCCAGCGCTCTGCACAACGATCTGGTTGCCAACGATGGAGACGGAGATGCCCTGCGCTGCATAGGCCGCCGTCAGATCGATCACGGCCTGCTGAGCGTTGGTGGTGTCGATGTTGGAGACCGCGCCGTACAGGGTGAAGTCCGAGCTCAGGCGGTAATCCAGCGTGCGTCCGGAATCCTTGGCCCAGCGCTCGAGCATGGCTTTGAGCGTGCCATCCATCGGCGAGGCCTGGTAGACGTAGCTGGAGTACAGCGGGATCTCGGTGGTTGCCGCAGCAAAGCGGTTCACCGGCTTCCAGCGGCCTCCGAAATCGGGAGCGGACTTGGTGGCGCAACCGGCCACCATCAACGCCGCCACTGCGGCGATGGACATTTTCGCGATAAACGCCTGATTCATACGGGCTTCACTTTGACGTACGAAAAAGCAGTCCCGAGCATTGGTCCCCTGGTCGTCCGGCGCTGCGTCGCGCACGCCGGAATCGGAGCGACGCACTGACTGGCAGCACACCCACTCCGGCTCCCCTGCAGCCAACGGCTGCCAACCAAGTCGCGGGGCCGCCAGACATTCCCGGCGACACACCCGCATACCTCACCAACGTCGAAACCATCCATGTTTCATGGCACAAACTCCTGGCCACCCTGCTCTACAACATCTGCCATCCATCACACATTTCTGAACGGCATGCACAGGGTCGCACAACCACGCGTCAATTCCATGTCAGACAAGTCTGAAAATCCATGAACAAATGCCGAATTCTTGACTCAACTCACGTTTTCACGTCAGTGAATATGAATCTACGTCACAAATTTAACGACGTGAATTAGACGTTAAGCATTGGAACGTCGACTTTCGGCAGCAGCCGCGAGGTGAAGTAGCGATCCTTGTAGTAGCGGATCTTGTCGCACTTCACCGGATGCGGTATGCCCTCGTACAGGAACACTTCCTTGTCCGGCCCCATCGCCTTCAGCTCCTGCGGCAGCATCAGTGCCCGCCGCTCCTCGGTGAAGCTGTGGGTCTTCTCGCGGGCGTGGGTGACGTTCTTCTTGCGGATGGTGGTGTAGCCCAGCATGTCCGAATAGTCGTTGGCGTCCTGCTGCTCGCGCGGCGCGTACAGGATCTGCAGCGCGTGGTTGGTGATGATCGTTCGCGAGACTTCCCGGCCGTAGGTGGCATCGAGCTGGGACATGCTCTGGATGATCGGCAGCAGGCGGATGTTGTAGCCGGCCATGTAGGACACCGCCGAGGCGATGATCTCGACCTTGCCGATCGAGGTGAATTCGTCCATCAGCAGCAGGCACTGGTACTTCAGGTCCGGGTTGGACTTGGGCAGTTCCTTGGTGTTGAGGTTGATCAGCTGGCTGAAGAACAGGTTGATGATCAGGCGGCTCTCGGCCAGCTTGTTCGGCTGGATGCCGATGTAGATGGTCATCTTCTTCTTGCGGACGTCGGTCAGCAGGAAGTCGTTGCTGCTGGTGGCCTTGTCCAGCACCGGGTTGATCCAGGGGTTGAGCGGTTCCTTGAAGGTGCCCAGGATCGAGGCGAAGGTCTCGTCGGCCTGGGAGAGCATGTTGGCGAACGCCGAACGCGCGTTGCCACTGAGGAACGAACGCTCCGACAAGGCCTTGAGGTACTTCTTCAGATCGGTGCCATCGCCGGATGACAACCGGTAGACAGAACCCAGCGTCGGCGTGCCCGAGCCGCCCGGGAAGCCGCTGCTGCGCTCGTCGTCCCAGTTTTCGAACAGGTACAGGGTGAAGGCCATGAACGCGTTGCGCGCCTGGCTGACCCAGAACTTCTGGTCCTCGGCGCCGTCCGGATACAGCATCGCGGCGATGCTCATCAGGTCCGACACCCGGAATGCCGGATCATCGGAGACATAGCTGAGCGGGTTCCAGCGGTGCGTGCGCCGATCCTCGGCGAAGGGATTGAACAGGTAGATCTCCTGGCCCTGGCTGGCGCGCCAGCCGCTGGTCAGGTCGAAGTTCTCCTGCTTGATGTCCAGCACCACCAGCGATTCGCCGTATTCCAGCAGGTTCGGGATGACCACGCCCACGCCCTTGCCTGAACGGGTGGGTGCCGCAAGAATCACGAACTGCTGGCCATCCAGCCGCACCAGTTTGCCGCCATGGCTGCCGACCACGATGCTCTGGCCGGTCTTCTTGAACATGCCATGCCTGGACAGGTCGGCGCCGGTGGCGAAGCGCGCGTCGCCATGCAGCGAGCGCTTGTCCTTCTTCAGCAGCAGCACCAGACCGGTCACCAGCAGGACCAGCAGCGGCAGGCCGAAGCCCACGTAGCCGGCCCACTTGATCTTGCCCACGAACGGCGCAACCTGCGGCTGGCCGATGGCGTGGTAGTACTGGTAGTACGTGTTCCAGGTGAACAGCTTGGTGTCCAACCCCAGGAACAACAGGGTCAGGTAGCCGGAAAACACGAAACCAAGCAGCAGGGTCGCCAGCGTGACGATGGCGATGAGCAGATACTTCTTACTGGGCAACACCCGAATCCTCCATGATGCGCACGAGGGCGCGACGGCCTAGCGGCGGCGCCAGCGCGACGCCTTCTTCCGCAGGTTGTTTTCGTTCTCCAGCCCGGGCTCTTCGCCCTCTTCACGCAGCCGCTGCAACAGCAGTTGGCGCGCTTCGGCCAGTGATACCAGGTCGGTCAGACGATCCCCATCGTCGGCGACGACCGCATGGCCGACCACATCGCCCGGAGCGTACACCGGCTCGTAGGACACTGCTACCAGCTGATAGCGGCCACGGGTTTCCAGCACATGCCTGAATTCCTGCATCGCATTCCTCCTTGTCGGGGCAACACTGCGTCCCCTGCCCCGCCATGATGCCCATCGCAGTGTCATCGGCGTATGCACAAGCGCTACGGTTTCTGCGCGAAACTGTCTGCGGATATCCAAGGAGACTGCAATGGACTGGGTAGCACTTGCACGCACGCTGGCCACCGAGGCCCACACGGGCCAGACGGACAAGGCCGGCCAGCCTTACATCTGCCATGTGGCGCGGGTGGCGGCCGCGGTGCGCGGCGACGATGACGCCGAAGTGGTGGCCTGGCTGCATGACGTAGCCGAAGACTGCCCGGCGTTTGCCGCACGGATCGAGGTCTTTCCCGCCCCGCTGCGCGAGGCGGTGCAACTGCTCAACCGCGACGCGGCCCCCGACGCGGACAGCTACTACGCGCGCATTGCCGCCCACCCGCTGGCACTCAAGGTGAAGCAGGCCGATCTGGATGACAACGCCGATCCGAAGCGCCTGGCGATGCTCGACGCGGCGACGGCCAGGCGCCTGCGCAGCAAGTATGCGCACGCCCGGACAGCGCTGGGCATCTGATTGCGCCGCGCGGTGGCGGGTGGGCGAACGTGTCACCGATCAAACGCTGATTTACCCTGAGTGCTGCTGCCCTTGTTGCGGTGCAGCAGTACAATGACCGGCTCCCCGCCCCCATCGCGCCCCGCATGAGCCCCAACTCTTCCCTGGCTGCGCGGCTGACGCCCCGTCAGCGCACCCTGATCATCCTTGCCCTGTCGCTGGGCGGCTTCGCCATCGGCACCAGTGAATTCGCCAGCATGGGCCTGATGCTGGAGATCAGCCGCGGCCTGTCGATTTCCGAAACCCAGGTCGGCCACCTGATCAGCGCCTACGCCATCGGCGTGGTCGTCGGCGCCCCGATCCTCGCCTTCGTCGGCGCCAGCTTCCCTCGCCGCAAGCTGCTGCTGGCACTGATGGGCTTCTATGCCGTCGGCAACCTGGCCAGCGCACTGGCGCCGAACTACGGCACGATGCTCATTGCGCGTTTCGTCGCCGGCCTGCCGCATGGCGCCTACTTCGGCGTGGCGATGCTGGTTGCCGCCGCGATCAGCCCGGCCGGCCAGCGCGGCCAGGCGATGTCGCGCGTGTTGCTGGGCCTGTCGATCGCGATCCTGGTCGGCAATCCGCTGACCACCTGGCTGGGCCAGCAGCTGAGCTGGCGCACCGCCTTTGCCCTGGTCAGCGTGCTGGCCATCGCCACCGTGGCGATGATCGCGCGCTTCCTGTTGCCGGACCCGGACGAGGTCCGTACCTCGCCGATGCGCGAACTGCGCGCCTTCAACACCACCCAGGTGTGGCTGGCGCTGGCGATCGGCGCCGTTGGCTTCGCTGGTATGTTCTGCGTGTTCACCTACCTGGCACCGACCCTGGTGCAGGTCACCGGCGTGGCCGAATCGTGGATGCCGCTGGCGGTGGGCGTGTTCGGCATCGGCGCGATCATCGGCAACATCGCCGGTGGCTGGCTGGTGGACAAGTTCCACTTCAAGGCCGCCGCGGTGGTGCTGCTGTGGTCGATCGTGATGCTGCTGCTGTATCCGCTGGCCGCGCAGTCGGTGTGGACGATCGGTCCGATGATCATCACCGTCGGCACCATGGGCGCGCTGGCGGCGGTGCTGCAGACGCGCCTGATGGACGTGGCCGGCGAAGCACAGACCCTGGCCGCCGCCTCCAACCATGCCGCCTTCAATACCGCCAATGCGCTGGGGCCGTGGCTGGGCGGCATGGCGATCAGTGCCGGCTTCAGCCCGGCCAGCACCGGCTATGTCGGTGCCGCCACCGCCATCGGCGGCCTGCTGCTGTGGTGCGTGGCGGTGATGCTGGACAGGAAGCGCAAGACAGCCGGCGTGGGCAGCCACTGACCTTCGCGCCGGATTGTCAGCTGCTGCCCGCGCGGCGGCGGCGATCCGGCCGCAGCAACGCCGTATCGCCGGCCGCAAGTGTCGGGCGCGCCAGCTCACCGCGCTTGACGCGCTCCAGCACCCGCCGCGAGTTGGCCGCGCAGTCGATGCCCTCCGGCCGCGCCTGGATGTCCTCGATCAGGGCCAGCAGGTGCGCCCGGCTCTCTGCCAGCCGCAACTGCAGCGCCTCGATGTCGGCCACCTTCTGCTGCAGCATTGAGATCAATGCGTCGTGCTGCCACTGGCCCATGTCCGGTGGCAGCAAGGCGCGTATCTCCTCCAGGCTGAAGCCGGCGCGCTGCGCACCGGTAATCAGCTCCAGCAGCAGCACCGCCTGCTCCGGGTAGTCGCGGTAGCCGTTGGCCTGCCGCTGGACGACCAGCAACCCTGCCTCCTCATAGAAGCGGATGCGTGACGCCGCCAGGCCCGTGCGGCGGGCCAGCTCACCGATCTTCATCTGCCTGAATCCTCGACATCGGAACCCATTGACCTTCAATAAAACTTGAAGGTTAGCGTAGCGCCATTCCCCTGTCCTGGAGCTGTCCCATGTCGCTGTTCTCGCCCCTGGCGCTGCCTTCCGGCGCCCTCATCCGCAACCGCATCGCCAAGGCGGCGATGGAGGAGAACATGGCCGACGCCGACCACGCCCCCTCCGAAGCGCTGCTGCAGTTGTACCAGCGCTGGGCCGACGGCGGCGCCGGACTGATCATCACCGGCAACGTGATGGTCGATGGCCGCGCCATGACCGGCCCCGGCGGCGTGGTGCTGGAGGACGATCGCCACCTGGAGCGTTTCATCGCCTGGGCCGACGCCGCGCGCTCGCGCGGGGTGCAGATGTGGATGCAGATCAACCACCCCGGGCGGCAGATGCCGGCCGCGCTCGGCCAGCCGGCATTGGCGCCTTCGGCGGTCCCCTTGGACATGGGCGCACTGTCCAAACAGTTCGCGCCGCCGCGGGCGATGACCGAGGCGGATATTGAAGACGTGATCGCTCGCTTCATCCGCAGTGCCGAGCTGGCCGAGCGCGCCGGTTTCAGCGGCGTGGAGATCCATGCCGCGCACGGCTACCTGCTCAGCCAGTTCCTGTCGCCGCTGTCGAACCGCCGCGATGACCGCTGGGGTGGCAGCCTGCAGAACCGTGCGCGCCTGCTGCTGGAGATCGTGCAGGGTGTGCGCGCGACGGTGGCGCCCACGTTCGTGGTGGCGGTGAAGCTCAACTCCGCCGATTTCCAGCGCGGCGGCTTCTCGCCCGAGGACGCGCGCGACGTGGTCGAGATGCTGGCGCCCCTCGGCGTGGATCTGGTCGAACTGTCCGGCGGCAGCTATGAAGCACCGGCCATGACCGGCGCCGCACGCGACGAACGCAGCGTGGCCCGCGAAGCGTACTTCCTCGAATTCGCGCGCGAGATCGCCACGGTGGCAACGATGCCGCTGATGGTCACCGGCGGCATCCGCCGCCGCGAAGTGGCAGAGCAGGTGCTGGCCAGCGGCGTGGCCATGGTCGGCATCGCCACCGCGCTGGCGATCGAGCCGGATCTGCCGCAGCACTGGCAGCAGGGCCGCGATCCGGTGCCGACACTGCGCGACATCAACTGGCGCAGCAAGCCGCTGGCGGCCAGCGCGCACATGGCCGCAGTGAAGTATCAGCTGGGCCGGTTGAGCCGGCGCCGCCCCACCGCACCCACCGTTTCACCAGTATGGGCACTGCTGCTGGCACAGGCGGCCGCAAAGTGTCGGACCCGCCGCTACCGGCGCTGGATCGGCGCCCGCGCCGTCGCACACTGAGCCGCGCGGTCTTCTCATCGCCGCAGCGATGCTCCACCATCTGCAGGATCGGCGGCAGTTCCGCCGCCGGTCGCAGCATGGAGATGGAGCCCACGTGGCAGCAGGATCGACCAGGAACCGCGAGAAGCTGCTCGATGACCTGCTCTCGCTGGGCCGTAACTGGGCGCTGGCGATCGCCATCGCAGGTGCCGGGGCAGCAGTTCACTACAGCGAGTCGGTGTACGAAGCAGGACTCTGGCGAGGCCTGCTGCCCACGCTCTGCTTCCTGGTCGCGATCATCTGGATCGTGCTCAGCATCATCCGCTTCGACCTGACCCTCCAGCAGCACTTCGAGCGCAAGCGCACGCGCTGGCTCAGCCGCCTGCTCTATGTCGTGCTGCTGGGTACCGGCATCACCGCCGTGTTCTTCGTGACAGAACTGGCGTCCAACAACCACATCGCAAGGATGTGCGACGCCGTGGCCAACGAACCGGCCAGCCGGATCCACCGGTCCGCCGAGTGCCAGCGCCTGTACCAGCATCGGGCGGCGTACCGGCAGCGGTTGGAATCGGCCGAGGGCGAGTTCGACTGAGCAGATGCGTGGGCGAAGGCGCACGAGGACTCACACAGGGGTCCAGCAAGGGTGGATTCGAAATAGTTGTATGGACTTCATTGCAACGCGACGCCACGCTTTCTTGCCGGAAAGCCGTGATCGAACGCAGTCCATGAAGTCACCCACCGCCCGCTCCCGTCTCCCCGCCCGGCCGCGGAAAATCGGCAGCGAAGTACGCATCTTCAGGCGCTATCACCAGTACGCCATCGTTGCCGCCGGAGCCGGACCACTGGCAATACTCCTGTTTGCCGTCGCACCCGAACTTGGGCCGCTTCCGGCACTGGGCGCGGCAGCGATTTTCACGCTGTCGCCGCTGATTCTCGGCTTCGTTGTCTATTCCCCACAACGGGACCGGGTGGTACTGGAACAGGATCGTCTGGTATTCCAGCACCGTCCTCCTCTCCCGTTCAAGCAGATCCGGTCCTACAACCTGGACGATCATGTCGATCTGATCCTGATCGATGGACCGAGCGTGCTGCTGCAGCGCACGCGGGCATCGATGCATGATTTCCCAACCTTCCGGGACGCACTGGCAGAGGCGCTCGCAGATCGGCCCGCCAACGCTGCCGCGGCTCCGCAACGTCGCCACTTCTTCGGTGCCTGGCCCGCACGCGTTTGGGGTGCGGGCCTGTTGCTGGCGACGGCGGCACTGGTGATCACGGGCGTACTGCATGGCTGGCCGTTGTACAAAGCACCGATCCTTGGGATCGTGCCCGTGGTGGGCATTGGGCTATTGCTGTCGCGCCGCCGTCACTGATCGCGCCGTCGGCGAAGTACACATGGCGTGGATGTATGTTCGGGCACAGTACGCGCGCCGCTCACGCTTGCAACCATCCAGCCACCATGCTCCACGCGCCTGCCCCCGCACATCACGATGCCATCGCCCTGCAGGCGGGCGTGCTCGGCAGCGTGTTGGGCGTGGCTCTGTACAAGGCCATCGCGTTGTCGGCGCTGGCGACCGGATCCTTGATCGTGATCGGGCTGTGGCTGCTGGCCTGCGCGCTGCTGGCTGCCTGGGCACTGGCCGCCTGCCTGGCCTGCCTTGCGCTGAGCCGGCGCGTATTCGTGCTGATGCTGGCGCTGAGCATGATCCTGATGATCTGCGTCGCCTGACAGCAGCAGGCGCCGGACTATCGCGCATCTGTTACAGAATAACAAGTGCGATTGGACGGATTGCTCGTGCCCGGGGTCACGTATTTGAATTCCATGGCCAGCCCGGCACCACCCGAGACCCCCCATGACCCTGCAGCCCCTGCTTCGCGCCTCCCTCACCGCCATTGCCCTGGCCACGCTCAGCGCCTGTGCCACGTATGACGACAGCAACATGCACCAGGCCTGCCAGGAGTCGCCGCATCTGAAGGACCTGCCACCCGAAGTGGCTGCCCGCGAGAGCCGCTGCAACAAGAGCATGGAAGTGTGGTCGAGCGAGCGCAAGGGCAGTGACAGGCCGATCGACCTGAGCGGCAAGAAGAAGGATCTCTGAGCCGCCGGGCATGCCGGGCATCTTGATCGTTCCAATGCATGCGGATGACCAGCCCGTCACGATCGGGGGCGCAGGATAAGGCCTCCCCATCACGACGACTTTCCCGATGCCGGCCACTGGTCACCCTGTCATCCATGCCTTTGAAGCTGTGTTCGACCTGTCTGGCGGGGTGGAGCGCATTACGGCGCTCACTGTCATCTGCCGGCATTGCTCTGAAACCCGCTCGGCCAGCGAAGACAATCTGGTCCAGCTGCCGGGCGGCGCCTTGTTCCGCTGCGACGGATGCGGCAGTCATCAGGCGGTGAGCCATGCGCGGGTTGCCGATTGGCAGGTGAATTCGCTTCTGGGTGTCTGAGGCTGCAATACGACGGTGCCACGACGCAGGCCGTTGGCGCAGGGATGATGGTGCAGTCAGAGGCCGCCCCGTGAGCCACCTCGTCCGCCCGAAGGGCCGATGACGGCCGGGGCAAAGGAACTGTGCAGGGCGCAATGACATCACCTCGGCTAAGCTGCGGCACCTTTCTTCGCGCACGGCCATGCATCCCTTCCCCCTTCCTGTCTCGGCACCCGATCAACTCGCCTACCGACTGCTGCAGGACAGCGACTGGGCCCGTTCCGCCGACGCGACCAACGCTCCTCCCGAACTTCGCGCTCTGCTGGCGATGATCCTGGATTCTCCGGAGCCGCTGTGGATCGCATGGGGCCGCGACAACAAGGCGTTCTTCTTCAACGATGCCTACCTGCCGATGCTGGGCGGCAAGCTGCACGGCGCCATGGGCAGCCGATTGGAAGACGTCTGGGCGGACGTCTGGGCCGACGTCGTCGATGCTGTCAACGACGCCTTCGGCGGTACAAGCCGCAGTTTCAAGAACATGCCGTTGATGATGGACCGTGATGGCACGTTGCGCGAGACATTCTGGACGTTCTCCTACTCGCCGCTGCGTGCCGGTTGCGGAGGCGTGGCCGGCATCATCTGCATGGTCAGCGAGCAGACCGAACGGGTGATCGAACGCGACCGGCACACCCGCCAGGTGGCGGCCATCACCGAGCAGGCACGCGAGGCCCATCTTGAACTGGTACGCGCCCGCGAACAGCTGCGGCAGTCGCAGAAGCTGGAGGCCATCGGCCAGCTGACCGGCGGCGTTGCCCACGACTTCAACAATCTGCTGCAGGTCATCACCGGTTCCGTGGACATGCTGCTGCATACCTGGCCGGCCGAAGATGCGCGCCTGCGCTATGTACAGGCGATCGAAACCGCCGCTGACCGCGCCACTCGCCTGACCGCCCAGCTTCTGGCGTTCTCGCGCAGGCAGAGCCTGTCGCCGCAGGTATTCGACCTCTGCGAGAGCGTACGCGCGCTTTCAGACATCATCACCACAGTGCTGGGTGCACGCATCTCCGTGTCGGTGAACCTGCCCGACGCCCCGTTGCCGGTGCTGCTGGACCGGACCCAGCTCGACACCGCACTGATCAACATCGCGGTGAACGCGCGCGACGCCATCGACGGCCACGGCAAGGTGACGATCGATGTGGAACAGCTGACATCGGTGCCTTCCGTGCGGTTCGCGGCGCCGATGAAAGGCAACTTCGCTGCGATCAGCGTCAGCGACACCGGTGCCGGTATCGATCCGTCCGTGGTGGACCGGATCTTCGAGCCATTCTTCACCACCAAGGGAGTGGGCGCGGGCACCGGGCTTGGCCTCAGCCAGGTGTTCGGCTTCGTCAAGCAGTCCGAGGGCGAAGTGGACGTACAGAGCCAGGCCGGTGTCGGTACGCGCTTCACGCTGTATCTGCCGCTGGCGCAGGCTAACGCCTCCATCGAGCTGCCGACCGCGCAACCGGGATTGCTGCATGGTCACGGATTGTGCGTGCTGGTGGTGGAAGACAATGTGGATGTGGCCGAATTTGCAGTCGGTGCGCTGCGCGAGCTTGAGTACAACGTCGTACTCGCGCGCAATGCCGACGAAGCACTGGCGGAGCTCGAGCGCGACGCTGCGCGTTTCCACGTGGTGTTCAGCGACGTGGTCATGCCCGGGACCAATGGGCTGGATCTGGCCCGCACCATCCGCAGCCGCCTGCCCGATCTTCCGATCATTCTCACCAGTGGCTACAGCGAACTGCTGGCCCGCGATCCAGGCCACGGTTTCACGCTGCTGCGCAAGCCCTACTCACTGAAGCAGCTGGCCTTGGTGATGACCGAGGCCAGCTGTCGCTCGCAGACGATGGTGACTGCGCATTAGCGGGCAGATCACCGGATCGGACCGGTCCAGGAAGCAAGCGCTGAATCAAGGCCGGACATATCCCCCCGTGTGCCACAGGCCCAGGCAACGATGCCATCCGGGCGCACCAGCACCGCCCCCAGGCCCGACGCCACATCCCCGGTATCTGCGGCGCAGGCGATGGATGGCTGCCAGCGTTGGCCATGCTGCGGCGGCGAAGACGCCGGGTCGAAAACAAGCAGCGCCGCCTGCCCCGCTCTCAGCAGTTCGCCCAGGCGGCGGCCATCGACCAACCGGAAATCCGGCGCGCTCCTGCCGACCAGCGGGTGGTCTCCGTCAAGATCCAGCTGCTGCGAAACACCCCAGATCCGCTCGGCCAGATACGTGGCCCCATCGCGGGTGCCGGCCAGGTCGGCCATGATCGCTGCCAGTGCGCGCGACCCGGGCCCGGGTCGCATCAGCGCAACCTGCGCGCGCGACCAGTCCAGCACCCTGGCACCCACCGGATGGCGCTCAGCCTGATAGCTGTCCAGCAGCGCCTCATCGGCCTTGCCCCGCGCCACGGCGGCCAGCTTCCAACCGAGGTTCATCGCATCGCCGATGCCGAGGTTCAGTCCCTGGCCGCCCAACGGCGAATGCATGTGCGCGGCATCACCTGCCAACAGCACACGTCCGCTGCGATAGGCCGTCGCCTGGCGCGCAGCATCGGTCCATGTCGTGGCCAGGTGCAATGCAGTGATCGTTGCCTCGCAGCCAGACACCCGCCGCAGCAACGCTTGCGCGGTGAGCCGGTCCAGTGGCGTGCGATGGCCGGCGCCACCATCGAAATCGGCCAGCGCCAGCATGCCTGGCGGGTTGAAATTGCACATCCCGTGATCGGTGAACTGTCGGCCTGGTGTGAGTACACACCCATCTGCCAGTTCGACCAGCAGCGTGTAACCGGTGAACTCTGGCCCGGTTCCAGCGAAGAGGAAGCCCGATTGTTTGCGTACCGTGCTGCGGGCCCCATCACAACCGACCAGCCAGCGGCCGTGGACCCTGCCGGAGCCGGTGTGCACGGCAACCTGCGCCTCGTGCGCATCCACCGCCTGTACCGCACGCCCGCGTTCGATGCGCACGCCCAGCGCAGCCGCACGTTCGGCAAACACCGCTTCCAGGGCCTGCAACTCCACCGCCATCTGGGTGCCCACCGGTGTCGGCAGGCGCCAGCTCCAGCGCGCCTGGTCCACATCGTCCAGTGCAAATGGAATACCCGCGAAGTGCCCACCCAGCGCACGCGGCTGCGCCAGCCAATGGGCGGTGCCGGGCGGCGGCGCACCCTTGTCGGGCTTGAGCACCTGCGTCGCGGCGACCGCGTCCAACAGGCCGCGCCGATCCAGTGCCTCCAGCGTGGGGGCGTTGAGGCCGCGCAGCCCGAATGGCAGGCGCTTCAACGGCGAACCGGCGGACCCGGCCTGCTCCAGCACCAGCACCGAACACCCGGCCAGGGCCAGTTCGCAGGACAGGAACAGGCCAACCGGGCCAGCACCGGCAATGACGACGTCGTACAGCATCGAGATTCCTTGTGAGCGCCAGGTCGGCGCTCTGGCGGGTCAAATGTTACACTCGGTGTACGTTTCCACAAGTTAACCGCCCATGACCCCGCCTCCTGGCCGCCGCGAACAACGCAAGGCCGTGACCCGACAAACGATTTCGGACGTCGCCACCGAGCTGATCATCCGGCGCGGCTTCGAGGCCGTCTCCATGTCCGAGATCGCCGAAGCCGCGGGCGTCTCACGCAAGACGGTCTTCAACTACTTCGCCAGCAAGGAAGACCTGGTGTTCGACCGGGATGAGGAGGCGCGCACGCTGCTGCGCGAGGGCATGATGGCGCGCAGCGGCCTGACCCCGCTCGCGGCCTTCCAGTCGCTCGTTCGTGAGCTGCTGGAGGCTGGCCATCCGCTGCTGCGCATCAATGCCGGCGCTGTCGCCTTCTGGGGCACCGTGGCGGAGAGCCCGGTACTGGTCGCGCACGCGCGACGGCTGCAGGCGCAGTTGACTGACGATCTGGCGCGATTGATGGCCCACGCTGTCGGCCGGCCCGAACATGACGCCGAAGCGCGACTGGGCGCGGCCATGCTGCTGGCGTCGATGGTGGCGGCCTATGAGAAAGGACTGGCAAGCCAGCTGCAGGGCAAGGACCCGCGTGAGGCCATGCGGCAGCTGATCGTGCGCGGTGCCGCCGGGGTACTGGTGGCCTTGGCGGGCACCCCGTATACGGACCCCGGCGCGCGTCCATAGCGCATCCGGGGAATAGGCGTCGAAGTATCGCAAATGCTAATCTTTCTCATTTGAAGACACGTGACCCTCCCCAATGCCCCTGCCCATGCCCCTGCAACGCACCCTGTGCCTGGCGCTGACCCTGCACGTGGCGACCCTTGCGCATGCAGCTGAGTCCTCCGCTGCCGCACCCAAGGATCTGGACAAGGTCGAAGTCCGCGGACGCGCACAGACACTGTATCGGGTAGACGATGCTGCGGTCGGCACCCGCACCGATACCCCCCTGGAGCTGGTCCCACAGTCGATCCAGGTCATCCCGCGCGAACTGATCGACGACCAGGCCGCGCGCCAGGTGACCGACCTCTATCGCAGCATCAGCGGCATCAGCTATTTCAGCTATGCCGGGGTGACCCTGCGCGGCTTCCGCCAGGAGAACGTGCTGTATGACGGCCTGCGCGGCGACCCGTACGCAGGATTTTCGGTGCCGCAACTGTTCAACATCGAGCGCGTGGAAGTGCTGAAGGGGCCGGCAGGCGCGCTGTATGGCGGGGGTGATGCGGGCGGTGTCATCAACTACGTGACCCGCAAGCCGAAAGCCAGCGCCGAACGCCGCATCGAGGTCCAGCTCGGCGACAAGGACTTCCGTGCCGGATCGATCGAGGGTACCGGGCCATTGAATGCCATCGGCAGCGTACGCTATCGCGCCGGGCTCTATGCCGACAGTGAACAGGGCGTGCGCTGGAACACCGACAGCGAGAGCGTGATCGGCGACGCCTCGCTGGCCTTCGACGTTGGCCAGACCGGCGAGCTGGTGCTGCAGTTCACCGACATCACCCAGAACCTTGGCGGCAACCGCCTGCGTGGCGTGCCGGTCAACGATGCAGGCACGTTCCTGACCGACCGCCGCTGGAACCACAACGAGGCCAGTGATTTCCTCGACATGCGCGCCAAGGTGGCGCTGGCGCAGTACCGCTTCGCGCCGCTCGATTCTCTGGACCTGGACTTCGCCGCCCGCTGGTTCAGCAACAACGAACACCAGATGTACCACGAGCCGATGGGCCTGATCGATCGCGACCGCGATGGCGTGGCCGAGTGGATGACCCGCCAGCTGCGCAACCAGATCCGCGACAACGAAGCATTCACTGCCAACGGCAATGCCGTCTGGCGGGTGACCACCGGCACGGTTGAGCACAAGGTGCTGTTCGGCGCCGATGTGTACCAGCTGGATGCGGATTTCACCGCACAGACCGCGAACAGCGCTGACCTTGCGCGTGGCGCCGGGCCGGTGCGCGGCATCGACCTGTTCAATCCCGTGTACGGCGCCATTACCTGGCACGACTACAACCTGGCGGCCCTGCCCTGGCGCAGCACATCCACCCGCAGCAAGCGCCATGGCGGCTACCTGCAGGACGAACTGGCACTGGGCCCGCGCTGGCATGTGCTGGCCGGGGTGCGCTGGGATGGCTTCAAGGATGAGGATCGCATCACTGGCAACAGTGTGGATGGCAACGATCTCAGCTGGCGGCTGGGCAGCACGTTCACCGTGCGCGAGGGCCTGAACGTCTACGCCAACGTCGCCAGTGGTTTCGTGCCGCAGAGTGCCGCCAACCAGAACCCGGCCGCTGGCGGACCGTTCGATGCCGAGCGCAGCAAGCAGTGGGAAGTAGGCATGAAGTCGCTGCTGGCCGACCGTGTGGCCTTGAACATGGCGGCCTACCGGATCGACCGCAGCAACATCGTGCAGGCCACCGGCGAGGTGATCGGTGGCGTGAACCAGTTGGCCGCGCTGGGCCTGGTACGCAGCACCGGCATGGAGCTTGACCTGCTGGCCGACCTCAGCGAGCGCTGGGTGCTGAATCTGACGTACGCCTACAACGATGCGCGGGTGAAGGACGCCGGCCCGAATGGCATCACCAACGCCTCAGGCGACCGATTCGCCAATGCGCCGCGCAACAAGCTGGGGTTGTGGACGCGTTATGACCTGCCGGCGATCAACTCCGCCATCGGCTTTGGCGCGGATCACGTCGGCGAACGCGTCAGCCTGGATGGGCAGACGGTCAAGGCCTACACCGTGTTCGACTTGAGCTGGAAGACCACGTGGAGGCAGTGGCAGTTCCAGGCCAACGTCAAGAACCTGTTCGACAAGGTGTTCGCGGCCAGTGGCTTCATTGAACGCAACGGGCATTTCCCCGGAGATCCACGGCGGGTGTATGTGCAGGCGGCCTACAGCTTCTGACCGGAAGCACGTGTAGCGTTGATCCACTGCCGGCAAGCAGATCGTTGCCTGGCACTGGTCCACGCGTGTCCGAAACCGTCGGCACTTCCAGTCACTTGTGCACGATCTCCTCCGCCTGTAGCGTTGCCGTTGCCCAAGGAGGGCTATCAACGGAGTGAAGCATGAAGATTGGATTCAAGCTGTCTGTTGCTATTGCGGCTGCTGCACTGACCCTGGGAATCGGCAGTGCCTCCGCGCAGTCCCGCTGTACCCCTTGCTATACCGCGTATGACGCGTGCCTGGCGGCGGGTAATGGCGAGAAAGTCTGTTACCCGGCGTTTGCTCGTTGCCTGCGGAACAGCGGCTGCACCATCCCGTAAGCCACGCACTGCCGTGATGCGTGCCGGCCCCCATTTCGGGGGCTGGCATTGGCTGGCAGGCGCTGCGCCTTACTACTGAAAAGGTTCCATACGCGACTGGCGGTGTGATTTCATCCCATCCGCATCGCATGGTTCTCGCGCGCCTGCACATCAATTTCCTGCTGGCGTTGCGCGGCAGTCTGCTGGCGATCCAGGTCGACCGCTTTCATCTGCTGCAACGACTGCGCAACCGGCGTCTGTACTGCTATATCCGTGGGCATTGAAGCGCGCAGGTGGGCGGGGTCGGTCATCTCGCCCTGCACCACGAACACGTTCCGCCCTGCGGGAGCGTCGGCCGTCTGGGCGCTCAGCAGCACGTGATCGGCGCGTTCAAGCTGGTTGCGGCGGGCCAAGGCCATCACGCTCGCCACAAGACGCTCGCTGTTCTCATCGTGGGTACGTCCCGCGCTGGCATCGATCGCGGCCACGCCTTCGCGCACCTGCTGCAGCAATGTGTACTCACGGTGGCCAGGACCAATGTCGGCCAGACGGGTCGGCGCCTGTGAGGGATCCGCCACGTCGTCCACGGCTGCGGTAAGCGGGCTGCGGGTAATGGTCCGATACGGGTCGTCCGGGTGGAACTGGGTTCGCTTCTCCAGGCGCTCCAGACGAACCTCGCGCGCGTCGTTGAGTTCGGCGATACGTGAGGGATCGGTGATCTCGCGCAGCGACATGTGACCGCCGCCCGCACTGATGCTGGCCCATTTCCTGTCCGCCTCGAAGTACATCGCGTAGTAGCTGTTGCCACCGATGACGTTCGGATCGACCGTCGAGCGCCCTTCCAGGGCCTGGGTGGCTTCCAGCACGCTCAACCGGGTAAGGTACTGGCCGCCTTTCGTCCATCCCATCTGGCTGATGGCATCGACGCTGGTGTTGCCTACACGCGGGCCTCCGGCGTAGTCATTGTTGAGCATGTTGGTCCAGATCTGTTCCAGCTTCGCGGGGCCGCTCTTCTGCTCAGCCGCCTGCAGCAACACGCGCGGCGTCCAGCAGTTGGGATCAAGTTCATGCCGTTCAAATGCCCGGTCGTGAGCCAGCATTACATCCTTGCCGGGAAGATTCAGTGCCAGGTCTGGACGCCCCTGCTCCATCCAGTACAGGCGTCGCTCCAGGTCCTGGCGCAGAAGCGTCTGCCCAAACATCTCCCATTGGCGCTCGCTCAGCTGCGCATCGGGAAAGCCGGAGCCCTTGCCCTCCTGATCGCGGGCGTAATCCTGCGCGTAGCTGTTTGCAACGCGGCCTGGCAGGCTGTCGTTGCGAACAACACCCAGCGCAAGCGTGCCATAGCCATCCGCATCTTGCAGCTGCGACAGATAGTTCCAGTACAACTCGCGGTTTCCGGCCTTGGCATAGCTGGCCAAAATCTTGAGATTCTCTTGCGTCAATCCACCCATAGCCTGCTCCTGAATGCAATCACTACCGGACGCGGGACCGCGCGAGAACATCCCGCACCGCATCTTCCATCCGCTTCCAGTCCGCCAGGAAGGCCCGCTTGTAGTTCAGCGAGATGGAAAGCTTGTTCTCCACATCCGAGAAATAGTGGAAGCACCCCGCGGCGGCTTGTCCTTGCTCACTGATGACCTGATCGCCTTGCAGGCGAACGCCATCCCCCCGGAACGCCGGGCTTTCGCATTTGATGAATGTGGTCAGGCCGCCGTTGGGAGCGCGCGCGATGTACCAGTCATCTTCAAAGGCAGGATTGCGCGTGGGCGGTTTTCCATAGCGTGCTTCGTATTCCTTCGAGAAAACCCCCATCCTCGTTTCATCGATGGCGTAAGGCGTCAGGCCCATGACGTCGGGCCGCGCAATACGCAGATCGAGCCGATCCCGAGGATCCCCTCGCTCCACCGATCCTTCCTCGGTGGATGCCTGGTTAGAGGACAATCGCTCCAATGATGTTTCGATTGGCGCGCGATCGATGTAATCGATCGCCACAGCAATCTCCTTCCGGAAATCATTCGTACGCGGATTCGCCCGCGCACCCGGCGCCGTCGGCTTCATGTCCGGCCACTCGATGACCAGCGTCACGCCCTCGCCCGGCCACGGTGCGATCTGGCTGTCCAGGTAGTTGGCCGGAATGCGGAAAGTGTTCGGCCCGAGCTTCACGTCGACGGGCGCATCGGTATAGGTGTGGCCGTTGATCGTGCGGCCGGTCTGGGTTGCGCCGGACATGGCGGGATTCCTTTCGTGTTCGTTGGACGGTGGCCGCGCACAGGCGCCGGCACTCACTGCAACGGCAAGTGCAAGCGTCAGACACCGGCTGGGGGACATCACGTGCATGGGCATTCCATTGCTGGGTTCCAGCGCCACTATAGGCAACCGGGCGTCCACGGAACAGGAACCGCATCGCAGCCCTTCATGAAACCAGGCTGCGCGCCACATGCGCTGCCTGCAGTACTGCGGATACTGCTTCGTCACTCCACTCCAGGTCTCAGCCGTTGCTGTCCGTGCCTTTATGGCCGCGATAGGTTTCACCCCACTCGCGCATGGCAAGCAGCACCGGCACCAGCGTGCGACCGAATTCGGAAAGCTCGTACTCCACCTTCGGCGGCACTTCCGGGTACACGTGGCGGATCACCACCCCGTCAGCCTCCAGTTCCCGCAGCTGGCTGGTCAGCATGGACTGGGTGGCGTTGGGCACACGCCGGGTCAGCTCCATGAAACGTCGCTTGCCTGTCATCAGGTGAAACAGAATGATCGGCTTCCACACGCCGCCCATCACCGACAGCGTGACTTCCACCGCGCAACCGCTCTTGCCATCCCAACGCCTGCTACGCATGCATACTCCAGAAAACCATAGTACCTACGGAAATTCATCGTTCTTGTTGCGATAACGGTGCGAGCCTAGCATGGCCCCATTCCTTGAATGTGAGGCCCAGCATGACGTTCAAAGCACTGCTCACCCGCAAGACGAACAACCAGGTTTCGACCGAGCTGGTCGATTTTGATGAAGCCGATCTGATGGACGGCGACGTTCTGGTGGACGTCGAGTACTCCACGCTGAACTACAAGGATGCGCTCGCCCTGACCGGCAAGAGTCCGGTCATCCGGACGTTCCCGCTCATTCCCGGCATCGATCTGGCAGGTGTGGTGCTGGAATCCAGCAGAGCCGACTTCCAGCCAGGCGACCGCGTTGTGCTCAATGGCTGGGACCTGAGCATGGGACATCACGGCGGGCTGGCCCAGCGCGCGCGCGTGCGGGGCGAATGGCTCAACCGGATTCCCGGCAAGTTCAGCACCCGCGACGCCATGGCCATCGGTACCGCAGGCTATACCGCCATGCTGTGCGTACTGGCCCTCGAACATGCGGGGCTGACGCCCGAAAAGGGCGATGTGCTGGTGACCGGCGCCAACGGTGGCGTCGGTTCGATCGCGGTGGCGATCCTCTCAAAGCTGGGCTATCGCGTGGTGGCCGCCACCGGGCGCCCGGAACACGCCGGGTATCTGCACAGCCTGGGCGCCGCCGAGATCATCGATCGCGCGCAGCTTTCAGAACCGCGCGAGCGGCCGGTGAGTGCCGAGCGCTGGGCCGGGGTGGTGGATGTGGCCGGTGGCCCTACCCTCGTCAACGCCATTGCCGAGACGAAATATCGAGGCGCCGTGACCGCCTGCGGGCTGGCGCAGAGTGATGAGCTGCATGGCTCGGTGCTGCCCTTCATTCTCCGCAACGTGACGCTTGCCGGCGTGGATTCGGTGAATGCGCCGCAGGAGGTTCGCCAGCGCGCCTGGGATCGGCTTGCCACCGACCTGGACCCGCAGAAGCTGGAAAGCACCGTGCAGCAGATCGGCCTCGCCGAGGTGCTGGATGTCTATGAGCAGATCATCCCGGGCAAGGTGCGTGGGCGGATTGTCGTGGATGTGAATGCGTGAGCAGGTCGTCTGGATCAACTGCATCTGATGCAGCTTCCATGCTGCGGCGAATGGTGAACATGCAGTGAAACGACGCGGGCGGTGGTGTCCCCAAGCCCCTGCCGCTCGCATACGCTCGGGTTCCCATCGCTGCCTGGACACCCGACATGCCAATGACTGCATTCGCGCTTGCCGCTGCGCTTTCGGGCCTGGCCGACATCACCTGGGAGCGCGAGCGCGCCGAGGATGCGCACCAGCTCATGCTGTGCCAGATCCATCGCGATGCGCTGAAGCAGAACGAGGGCAAGGACGATGCCTATCCGCGTGCCAAAGCGGTCTGCGACCTGCTGGCACGCGAGTACAAGGACAAGTGGGATTTCGATGCGCAGGATGCCCTGGCCGCTTCGGCGGTGGATCTGGATGAACTGATCCGACGCGGTGATGTGGTGGAAGTACCGCCGACGAAGCAGGATCGCGCCTACGAGTGATGCCTTGCCCGCGAGCGAGGACGCACGCATCTTCAAGGGCCCTTATCATGTGGGCCTGGGGGCGCTGTACGCCCCACTGAGGCTTGCGGGGCAGTATCTGGATGTCTATGGAATGGTGCCCTTCGGGCTGGGGCCGACGCTTGACCCGTTCGCCCCATTGGTCGCTGCGGCTTGATGGCGAGTACGTTGAACTCAGTGTCTCCGGCCAGCAGTACCGGCTGCGCGTGGATGATGATCAGCAGGTGCAGGTCCATCGAGGGGTCTTCTGGTCACGGGTCGAACTGCAGACCGGCGATGCTGCCGGGCTGTGCGTGGACGGGCTCCCCAACGGACCAGCGTCCCGGCTTGCGGGGGCCCTGCAGCACCTGCTCTTTGCGCGAACCACGCGTGGACGCAAGGCCCTCTTCGACAAGATTCTGGAGCAGATCCAGTCCTGGTTGGGCGACGCGGATGCCCTCATCGATCGTGGCAGTGCCGGCCGCCGCTGGATCACCCATGAGCAACAGCAGGCGCTGCTGGCGAAGCGCTCAGACCTGCCGCTGCAGCCGCCTGAGCTGGAGCAGCTGTTCCGCGATGAAGACGTGCATGAAGATCTGCATGCGGACAGCCATCACGCAGCGCTGGACGCCCTGCGCGACTGGAACCTGGATTGGCCCGCTGCCTGGGCCGAAGCCAATGAGGCCATGACCCTGCGCGAGCTGGTGTTGGCCAGGGACTTCCTGGGCCGGGTCGAGAGCAAGCCGCTGACAGAGGAACAGGCCCGCGCCGTCATCTGCTTCGACAATCGGGTGCAGGTCGTGGCCGCGGCCGGCTCCGGCAAGACCTCCACGATGGTCGCCAAGGCCGCTTATGCCATTGACCGCGGCTTTGTCGAGCCCGAACGCATCGTGATGCTCGCCTTCAACAAGGATGCTGCCAAGGAACTGGAGGAGCGCGCGCAGCGAACCTTCGATCGACTCGGCATGGGCAACACCGTGGTTGAGGCGCGGACCTTCCACGCCCTGGGCCTGGCCATCATCGCCAAGGTCACCGGCCGCAAGCCCGACATCCCCGAATGGACCATTGACGCCACGCTGGGCTTCAACAAGCTGGCCGAACTGGTGGACGACCTGAAGGATCGCTCGATCCACTTCCGCACCCAGTGGGACATGTTCCGCCTGGTGTTCGGGCGCGACCTGCCGGCATTCGGCGCGGAAATGGAGGCCGATGGCTACGAACGCGATGGCACGCCCTACATCCGCACCCTACAGGGTGAGCGGGTGAAGAGCCTGGAAGAATGCGTGATCGCCGACTGGCTGTTCTACAACGGCGTGACGTACGACTACGAGCGAGGCTACGAGTTCGATACTGCGACAGACACCCACTGCCAGTATCGCCCCAACTTCTATTACCCGCACGCCGGGCTGTATCACGAGCACTTCTCACTGGATGCGGATGGCCAGGCGCCAGAGCAGCTTCCCGACTACGCCGAAGGTATGCATTGGAAGCGTCAACAGCATGCGGCACGCGGCACCGCCCTTGTCGAAACCACTTCGTTTGGTCTGCGCAGTGGACATGCCCTGCAGGAACTTGCGGAGAGGCTTGGCGAGTCCGGTGTCGAACTCGACCCCAACCCCGACCGCGAGCTGCCCGAGCAGGGCGCAAAGCCCATGCCGGACGCGGATCTGATCGGGCTGATGCGCACCTTCATTGCCCATGCCAAGAGCAACTGCCTGACGCTGGACGATATGGCGGAGCGCCTGCGACAGATGCCCGAAGACCAGTTCAAGGAACGGCATCGGCGCTTCCTGGAAATCGCCAGCCCTGTTTTCCAGGCTTGGGACAACGCACTGGCTGACGAGCACGGCATCGATTTCGAAGACATGCTCAACATGGCGGCCGGATTGCTGGAACAGGGCCGCTATGAATCGCCCTACGAACTGGTGATGGCCGACGAATTCCAGGATGCCTCGCGCGCCCGCGCCCGGCTCTGCCGAGCCTTGGTCAGCCGCCCCGGCCGCTATCTGTTTGCGGTGGGCGATGACTGGCAATCGATCAATCGTTTCGCCGGTGCCGACGTTTCGGTGATGACCGGATTCCGTGAGTGGATGGGCCATGGCCAGGTGCTGAAACTGGAGCAGACATTCCGCTGCCCCCAGGCGCTCTGCGATGCTTCCAGCCGTTTCGTCAGCCGGAATCCAGCGCAGATTGCCAAGGCGGTTCGTTCTGCCGCACCGGCAATGGGGCCAGTGCTGCAAGCGCTCCAGATGAATCGACGCGAGGAGCTGCAGGATGGCGTTCGCCAGTACCTCGCCAAGCTGCATCACCAGTTGGTGTCCGGGGCGGTGCCGCAAGGGCGCAAGGGACGCGTGACGGTCTTCATCCTGGGCCGCTACCGCGCGGACCGCAGCGCGATGCCTTCGGATTGGAAGACAGTCTTCGGCAGCACGATGGACGTGGAGTTCCTCACGGTCCATCGGTCGAAGGGACGCGAGGCGGACTATGTGATCCTGCCAGGCATGGTCAACCGCAGCTTCCCGAGCCTGCGCTCGGATGACCCGGTGCTTTCCCTGGCAATGCCGGAGGGTGATACCTACCCGCTGAGCGAAGAGCGGCGGTTGTTCTATGTCGCGCTGACGCGTGCGCGACGCTCAGTGGCCATGTTCACCCTACAGGGGAAGCGTTCGCCGTTCCTGGACGAGCTGGTGAAGGACGGAGCAGTGGAAGTGACCGCGATTTCAGGCGCGGCCATCCACGAAGAGCGCTGCCCGGTGTGCAAGGTCGGCGTGTTCGTCGACCGGAATGGGCCGCATGGGGCCTTCCGGTCGTGCTCCAGTTACCCGTTGTGCCATAACAAGCCGAAGGGTGGGCGTTAGGAATGGGCCCGTGGAGTCTCTTGCAACCCGCTGTGCGGGCGTTCAAGTGGACCTTGTCCGAAATGCAAGACGCCCCTTCCGGAGCGTTCGCGTTATGGCGGAGAGAGTGGGACTTCCTTGAGAAGTGCCCTCACCCCTTGGGCGGCTTGGGTTTCACCAATCTGGGAGGTGCCCTGGAATGTGCCCGCGACGAGCATACCCCTTGCGGTGCAACGGATCCAGCCATTTTTGCCGCCCTTGGAAGCGCCATTCTCGATCCCCTCCAAACCGGCGCGATCAGGGCAGATGACCCGCTCGCCCTCACTCTCCGCCGAAAAGGGAAGCAATCCGGTGGACCGCTTTCTCATGTGCGTCTCAGGGCGATTGGGGTCATGGGACAGGACGCCGCAGCAAACGGTTTTGCCTGGAGCCCTTTCAGCGCCAACCTTGCGCCATAGCTCCATGGCCGGCTCACCGTCGCCCACGACACACTGCAAAGCACGGACTCGCACGTCCAGTCCGGCGCCAGCTCGGAATCGCCGCTCCAGGCCCACCGAGGTGCCTTCGGTGCGTCAGAGACCGACTCCGCCTTGGCAATCACTGTTTGCATTGATCGGCGGGGGGCAGATCCGCCACGAATGGCTGCCAGGCACTCGCTGCGCATCTCGACGTGGGGCATGTCCTTGAAGCTCTTCCAAGCCCCACCCCACCTCAATCCCGCCTGCTGGGCCAGCTCACCGAATCGTTGGTAGCCCTGCCGCACCTGCTCGTCCTTCAGGTCCCAAGAAGGGCGCCCGCGCTTGTAGATGACCATGTCTGCGGCCCAACCGTGGTTGTGGCAACTGCTGCCTGGCCCCACCTGGGTCACGCCCTTTTGGCTGGCGAGCAGCGCGGCCTGGCGCTGTTTAGACCGGTAGCCCTCCATCAGCCGCAGGTCGTAGCCCTCGCCCTTCATCTGCAAGGCGATCCGTTCCAGCGTTGAGCGAAGCTCGGGGTGGACACCGTCCCACTGCGGGGCGTCCTTGTGACGATGGAACAGGCGTTTGAAGAACCCTGGCTTCTTCCCGTGGACCTCAACGGAATCGGTGGCTGGCACGTGAGCGTGGACCAGGATGGGGGCGCTGGCCAATGCGAGCGCTAGCAACAAGCATTGAAACATGAGTAGGCCTCCTTACTCACATGAGCGATGCACCCATGCAAGCGGAGAATCGAAAACGCGCAAGGGGGGCTTGCGGAATCTTTTCCCTGACGTAGAAGAACAGGGGTGGGGAAAAGTCGGCCCCACCGCTTCCCGGCGCAACGGCTCCTCCTACCGTTGTGCCGGGAAGTTTCGTTGGGGGGCTTGCGCATTCCAGGATCTGATCTATTCGTGAGTGCACACGATCACTCATTTCATATCCCAGGAGGCCATCCCATGAAACGCTCCCTCATCCACTGCGCTTTGCTGGCGGGCCTCTTTGCAGGCACGGCGCAGGCCCAGGTTCAAATGGGCAACGGCGCCGTTGCCAACAAACCCGATACCACCGCAGTGGGCGACCGCGCTCAATCGTTGACCATAGGGGCCACGACCATCGGGGCAGACGCCCTCGCCGATGGCGGGATAATGGTGGATGAAAATGGCGTTCCGGGAGAGTGCGTGGGAGCCACCGCGTTGGGCAATCGCGCCACCGCACGCGGATGCCACACCACCGCTCTGGGTTTCTTGAGCGAAGCGCAGGGCTCAAATGCGCTCGCCATTGGCTCGCGCGCAAAGGCGTTCGCGGTTTACGCCGTCGCTGTCGGCCCCCAAGCGCAAGCCACCGGCGACTTTGCGGTGGCCATCGGCGGGCACAGCCTAGCCAGCGGAATCTCCAGTGTGGCCATCGGCTCTAATGCCCGTTCGCCTGGAGCTAGTGGGACCGCTGTAGGCCCAACCGCAAGAGCCGATGAAAACGGTGGAGCGGCTTTCGGCAGCGGGGCGACTGCGCAAGGCGTTAACAACCTGGCGCTGGGCGCCGCATCCCAGACCGAGGGCGAAGGCGCATCCGCCGTGGGGCCCGGTGCCAACGCGACCGCCGACTTCGCGGGCGCCTACGGTTACGGCGCTGGCGCTGCCGGCGAGGCCGGCACCGCCGTGGGCCCATGGGCGCAGGTGTTTGCGCCCTACTCTGCTGCCCTCGGCGCGTTGGCCACGGCCAACGCCACGGAAAGCGTGGCGTTGGGGCCACGGGCCGTGGCCAACGCAAGGGGATGCGTGGCCGTGGGCGCCAACACCGCGTGCGATGAAGAAGAGACCGCAGCGTTCGGCAACCGTCGTTTGACCCAGGTTGCCTTGGGCAAAGCGGACAACGACGCCGTGGCCGTCAGCCAACTGCGCACCGCCGTGGAAACCCTGGGCGCTGGCGCTACCGTGGTGAACGGTGTGATCGTGGCACCGAACTACCAGCTGAGCAGCGGGAACAACTACACCACTGTGGCCGGCGCCATCTACGATCTCGATGGGCGCGTTCACCAACTGGAGCAGAACCCTGGCAGCGGTGGTGGCGCCACCGGTCCACAGGGACCCGCCGGTCCGCAAGGCCCAGCAGGCCAGGACGGTAAGGACGGAGGAAGCAGCACCACGGTGGCCGGGGCAAACATCGAGGTCACGGACAACGGGGACGGCACCCAAACCGTTGCCTTGAAAGACACCATTGAGCTTTCCGAGCAGGGCTCGGTCCAAGTGGCCAAGGCCATCCACAACAGCGACGGCTTCACCGTCCAGGGCGGCCCATCGGTCACCCGATCCGGGATCAACGCCGGCAACCAGCGGGTAACCGGGGTGGCTGCAGGAGCGATCGCTCCAGGGTCCACGGACGCGATCAACGGTGGTCAGCTGTGGGACTACCAGCGGGAGCAAGACGACCGCTGGAACCTGACGGACCGCCGTTTCCGCCAGCTCGACAAGCGGGTGAGCGGTGTGTGCGCCATGGCCCAAGCCAACGCCCAGATGGCCACCTCGACGTCGGCTATCCACGGAGAGAACCGAAACCGCCTGGCCGTGGGCGTCGGTGGCTGCAGCGGCCAAGCCGCCATTTCCATTGGCTACACCCGTGACGTAACCACCCCACGCGGATCCCCATCGGCTTTCTCGATCGGGGTTTCCCGCAGCGGGCAGGACACGGCCATGGGCGCAGCTTGGGCCATCGGCTGGTAACGAATGTCAGCAGCGAAAAGGAGGTGATCGTGTCTCGGCAAGGGCCCTTCGGGGCCCTTGTTCGTTGCCAAGTGCTTACATGAATGCCTATAGGCGTCTCGAACCCTTCGCAGCAGGCTTGCCAACTCAAAATTCTGATCTATTCGTGAGTGGGTCGTTTTACTCACGGAGAGACCATGCCCCACCGCCACAACCTCGGACGCAGTGAGAAGTATCACGCACTGCCCCGCACCCTTTACGCCCTGTTGTTCGACGACGGGGGATGCTACGTTGGTCAAAGCTCGAACCCGCAACAGCGGGAGAAGCAGCACCGCTCCCCCAAAGGTGGCTGGCACCGACCCTTCCGGTTCCATGCGCTCGAAGTGGTGACCGCCACCAGGGCGGAAGCCGAAGCGTATGAGCAGGCGTGGCGGGTGAAGGCCTCCCGAGAGGGGTGGCGCATCTACGCCAAGCCACCGGGGATCGTGGTCAACCCGCACCGGCGGGCAACGCCGCACGTGCGATGGCTGGCCCACCAACGGCGGTGGCAGCTGGGAACACCGGTGAAAGCCCCCTCCGAACGCGTGGCGTGGTGGCCATGGGCAGTGGTGGTGATCAGCGTTTTAACACTGGCCCGATGCGTCACCGGGTAAGCCTCATCTCGCGCCGTTCCGCGTTTGTGGTTGGCACCTGGGTTTGCGGTTTCAATCCTGCCAACAGCTCTTCCACGTCCTGGACCAGGTTGCGCACCGGAGCAGCCTGGGTCTCGGACAAGCCGACGCTCAGCGCCATTTCCTTGTGCCGCTCGGTTCCCAGCCGTTCGGCCATGCGCTCCATCATCTCGTCGGTTGTAAACATGCGGTAGCTGCCCTTGGTGAGGCGGGTGAACGCTACCAAGGCCGACTGCTGGTCGAGCATGCCCATGTTCGTGGCCAAGTGATAAACCTCGGATTTCCCCTGCCCCTGCGCCTTGTGAACGGTCATGGCATACCGGTGGGCCAAGGCGTTGTGCTCGCTGGTGTTGAACTCCAAAATGCGCCCGTCCTCTTTCGGGTTCGAGGAGTCGATGCGCACCACCAGGTCGTAGCCACCGGACTTGTCCTTTCGAATGCTCTCCACCGTGCCCTCGGTGCCGTTGATGACACCCAAGTCGTTGTTGGTCGCGGTGAACATCACCCGGTCCCGGCGGGAGAGCGTCAGGTCCTCCCACTGCCCTTTCACGATCGAGCGGAAGGTGAATTCCTCCGTGTCCAGCACGCCTTGCTCCTGGAGCCCCTTTCGGATGCCCGTGGTAAGGGCTTTGACTTCAGAGCGCGTGTGGGCCAAGACCAGCTTCTCGTCCATGGGCGTCTTGTCTTTCAAGTAATCCTCCACCAACGCTTTGATGGCCTGGCTTTCCGTGCCGAAGTCGTCGATGCAGTTGCGTTGCTTGAGGTTGTTCAGGATATCTTCGCCCATATCGAATGTGCCTTTGCGGCTGCGGTGTCCGCGGCGGATGTCCTTGACCTCTCCCTCGTCATCCCGCTCGTAGAAGCTGTTGGCGGTGACCAGGTCATCAGCGTTCTTCTGCCGGCGGATTTCGGTCAGTTTCTTGTCCCCCAACGCCATCTTCGCCAGCTCAAAGCCGTTGCCCGCAGCGATGGGCTGAAGCTGGTCACTGTCTCCCTGCATGACAAGCTTGGCGCCCACCCCCTGGCAGTAGGTCATGAGCTTCAAGGTGTCATCGGTGGCCACCATGCCGGCTTCATCGAGCACCACCACAACGTTCTTCGTCAGAGCAACCTTGCCCTGCCGGAGCTGGGAAAAGAACTTTGCAACCGACATGCAGGGCATTCCGGACTCTTCTTCTAGCTTGGTCGCGGCTTTACCCGACACGGCCAAGCCCATCAACTGCTTTCCTTCGGCTTCGAAGCACTGTTTGTAGACCTCGGCCACGGTGGTCTTGCCGGTGCCGGCCAACCCCGACATGACCCCCACACCGGCCGTGCCGTAGGTGAGGTGACCGATGGCGGCTTTCTGCTCCTCTGTGAGGGTAAAGCCCTTGCGCTTCTCGTAAGCGGCGATCTCCCGATCCACGGTGGAGCGGAACAGCTTGAGGTCCGTCTCGTTCTCCCGCTCTTTCGAGCGGCGGATGATCTCGGTCTCCCATTCGACCATCCAGGTGGCGCAGAAGCGATCCTCCCGGTGCTTGCGCGCCAACCGAACGCCCCGGTCGTCTTCGTGGAGGTATTCGGCTTTCACGCGCACCAGATCGTCCTGCTCGGTGAACTCATTCACCATCCTGAGGATTTCTTCTGAATTTTTTTGTCCTGCGAACTCCATCCCCAACTCCCGGACCAGGTCATGCTCGCAGAACATCGCCTCGTTTTCGTGCATGCGCTGCAAAACCTCGTCAAACGTATGCGGATCCAGGTGCTGGCCTTCCGTCTGCTTGAGCGACTGGATGGTGGGAACCAGCTCCGGGTGCTCTTTAGCGATGTTGGCGAAGGTTTGCTGCCAGTCCTTGACCACCTGCTCGAAGGGCGGTTCTTCCTTTTTTTTGCGGGTGGCCTTGCAGGCCTCGTCGTGGCTGGCGTTGGGGTGTTCCTTGACGTAGTCCAGGATTTCTTGGCGGCGGGTCTTCGTCTGAAGCACCAGCTCCCGGTCGATGCCGGCAATCGTGGTGAGAGTCTGGCCCGTTTCGTGCCCCATCACGTCCACCTCGCGTTCCCGCTGAATCCCATAGCCCAGCGCTTTCATCGCGGCGTAGAGCTCGACTTTGTAAAGGTGATCCGCGGCGTGCCGGTGACGGTAGATTTCGATGGCGTCGAAGGTGCCCCACTGACCGTCCTCGCCCATCGAGATCCCGTAGACCAGGTGATGGGTGTGCAGGTCGGGTTCCACGTTCCGGTTGCTGACATGATCGGCGGCTGTCCATACCAATCCCGCCGTGCCTATAACGTCTACGCCTCCTTGTCCGCGCCGGGTCTCCACTTTGCTTTCGATGTAGCGCATGGCCACGGCGCAGGCCTGGCGGTGGGCCTCCAGGATGGCCAGCTTCTCGCGATCATCCGCCAGCGCAAACGCCACGCTCACGTCCCCCGGGGCGGAGATGGTCAGATCAAACCCGACCCGATGGCCGCCCTCCCACTTCTCCATTGGCTTGCCATCGTCGTCCAGTCGCACGTTGCCCATGCGATCCGTCTTGATGACCAATTGGGGCTCCTCTCCCGCGTTTTTGCACAACGGCCTTCCGGTGGGTGAAAAGCCCTTGCCCAGCAACTCCATCACCCTTCGGGTGACCGGTTGATCTTCCAAGTCGAGTTCGGCGGCGAGCTTGCCGCCCCAATTGAGCGTCTGCCGCGGATCGGGACCGCTGCCGGCGTAATAGGCCACGGCGCTGTCGATGGACAGGCGCTCGGTGGCCAGCATGTAGTCGAACATGTTGCCGTTGCGCTTGTTGTGGCCGCGGGCGTCGATTCGCGTGCAGTTGATCATGTGGCTCTCCGAAACGTTGACTGATCCAAGGTCCCAGAAAACGGAGAGTTGGCAAGGCCGATCACCGCTTGAAAAGCGCGTCGATTTCCTCGGGTGTCATGGTCAGCACACGCTGGACCGTGTCGATGCCTTCTGCGGTGGTTGGGAAGGCCAACGCGTCACCGGTCAAAGGGGGCAATTCAGCTTCTCCCACCACACCGGCCGGCTTGGTGGTCCACGCAGCGGCCACCTGCCCTTTGCGAACCATTGAATGGCTCTTCCCGGGCCATGTCAGCAACAGCACGTCCCCGCCCATCTGCACGATCGCCTCGATGCCCCACCTCTCGCGACCGTAGCGCTTGCCTTTGCGGAAACCCAGCCGGTCGGTGAGCTCACCGCTGGAAACCAACGCGCGGCTTTCTTCGTGGACCTGGGCTTTGTCCTCGTGCCCACGCCAGGCGATTTTTCGCTTGCCGAGCTGGCTGGCCAGCTTGTCCCGGGTCGCCCCCATCTGCACTTGGCACACCACGTGGGTTCCGACCAGCGATGAGAAGGCCTGGGCGGTCTTGTCCCCATAGACCAACTCAATCTGGGAGTGATCCTGGACCGCCATGATGGCCACCACTCCTTTGCTGCGTCCCAACGCCAGCAAGGGATCGATGTTCAAGCGCCCGGCGCTGGTCAGCTCATCGAACACGAAGTAGAGCCCGCGCCCACCCTCGTTGTCCGGCAAGCCTGGCCCAATGAGATCCGGCACGGCCACGTTGATCATGGCGGCGATGTAGGCCTTCGTCAGGGTCGGATCGGGTCCGGATTGAACGATGACCTGCTTGCGCCCGGTGTAGTCGTCCCGTATCCACTCGGTCATGGAGAAACGGCGCTTGCCAACCTTGGGCCATGCGGTGGCCAGATCGTCGATGAGGCGGGTGAAGCCCCCCAGGGAAGACAGCACGCTGGACGTGGTTTGGCTCTCCGGGTTACGCACCAGTGCGGCGCCGCGGGGGTAATGCGGGCGCATGCCTGCGGCCATCTCCGCGGCCGGGCGGCGCACCAAGGCCGCCAGATCGGGCCACCCCCACTGGCCAGGCCGGGTGTTTTGGAGCTCGCGCACGCACCCAATCAACAAGTCCTGGGCGGCCATGCTCCAGAACTTGGCGTTCCCGTCGCCCTCCGGGATGATCGAGGCAGCGAACGCCGCCGCTTGGGTGGGGGTCCGCACGTCGGCGGCAACGTCCCACACGTGGGAGCGCGCGTCGAAAGGAGACACGATGATGGGCCTTTTGAAGATCGACGTGAAATCACCCTTGATGTCGTAAAGGAACAACTTTGCGCCCTTCTTTCGCGTCAGTTGTTCCAGGATGTGTTTGAGGATGACGCTCTTGCCCGACCCCACCGAACCGGTGATCAGCACGTGGCGCGCCCAATGCTTCTTCGGCAACCGTAGATCGGGGTGGAGGGACAGGGCGAAAGGATCCGCCTCGGCTTCCTTGGGTGTCATCGAGCGGTGCTGGGCTTCGTCCACGGCCTCCTTTCCTTCCAGCAACCGCGGTCCGAACAGGTGCCAGGTGTTGCTCACCGGCTCAGCTGCCTTGAGGAACATGCGAAGACCAAGGCCCACCGCCAGCAGAAGCGACACCCCGATCCGGGACCACGTCGCCACTGGGTGGTGGTAGGACACCAGTTCGATGAACTCCCGTGCCGGAGCCCGAGCCGAGATGCCGACGGTCAGGAAGTGAAAAGCGGTCACCAGACCACCTTTCAAAGCATCGGCGAAGCGGATGAGCGAGCCATCGGGATTCGGGACGAGCCAGGCAACGCCCATGCTCCCCACGTAGGCCAAGCCAAAAACGAAGGCGCCTGCAAGAACGGCGCGGTGCCAGTATCGGACCGGCTGGGAAGGCGCAACGCTGCCGGGCACGTCACCCAGCGCGTCAAAGGGCTCGGGTTTGCTCATGTCGGTGCATGCGCGTTGGGGTCCGCCCTCGCCACCCTGGCTGCTCAGGATTGGCGCCGTGGGCCATCAGGTGGAGGCAGGCCCGGGCGTGCCTGTGAAGCGCGGCAAGGTGGAGCGGCGCCCACCCGTGGGTGTTGAGGGCCGCCACGTCGGCGCCGGCTTCGACCAGCGGCGTGACCAGTGAGGCGTGACCAAACCGGGCCGCATGATGCAGTGGCGTGTTGCCGCTGGCGTCGGGCAGCCGGGCGTCCGCGCCCATGCCGATGCAGGCCAGCAGTGCTGCTTCGTGGCCCGCTCGGGACGCCCCCACGAGCCAGGCTTGCCACGGTGCGTTCTCCCGCAACCGGTTTGCATCCGACCGCCGAGCCCGCGCTTCCTCCACCGCCATCGCCATGCCTTGGAAGAGCGAGGCGTGCTCTGCCATGGACAACCCAGCCACCCTCTCTGCCAGGGTGCTGTAAACCATCGGCTCGTCACGGTCTGCCAAGCGCCTCTCGTAAGCACGCACCAGGTCCCGTGTGGACGCCCGCGTGGGCGCGTCGAACCCCAGGCGATGCAAGCCCCAGCGCAGGTCCACTTGGGGCGCATCATCGTGCTTCCGCTGGCGGACCTGCCAGACCAGGTCGCCCAACCGACCCTCGACAGGGGCAACGCTCAGGGCGTGCGCACGCGCCAACACTTGCGAATCGTGAAGGCCTTTGGACGCATCGGCTTCGCGCGCGAGCGCGCCCGCCAAGGCCTCCGCTCGTTGGAGGCCCAGGGGACGCAAGAGGCGCAACAGGAATTCTTGGGTGTCCATCCCCATGGTTGTAGCGTTGAATCGCTGGCCGTCAAGCCAACACGTAGAAATGGTGGGTCAGGCTGGACTTGAACCTGCAGGGGAGTGAACCAGCAGTTTTACAGACTGCCCCGGCTTCGTTACCGGACTACTGACCCGAACGCTAAACCCTGTCGGGTGGCCCAAGGACGATCCAAACCAGCATGTAGAAAATCAGCGCGGGATAGAACCAGAAATCAAACCCCTCCCAGTCAAACCGGCGCCAACGCTTCCTGCACCTCGCGCGCAGCCTGAGCCAGCGCCGGCTGGTCACCGGAAGGAACTCTGGACGACCACCCCGATGGTCACAAAGCCCACCGCCGCCATGGCCACCACTTTGAGCAGAACCGGAACGGCCGGAGGATAGGCGAGGACGGCCGTTGCGAAGGCCGCGATCAGCAGGAACAAAGCGGTCAGCAGTGGGACCGCGTTTTCGAAAGCGAAGTCTTTGAGGGCATTGAACAACGTGGACATGGCAGCTCTCCTTTTGGTTTTTATGAGTAGGTCTACCTACTCTTGATAGAACCAGTAAAGCACCACAAAACTGGACGTCAAGACGCAAAAATGCCCGATTCTGCGAAGAACCGGGCAGATTTGAACATCGGTGAAAATCACTGTCGGAAGACGTTCGGCTGGGCCTGCTTCTGGTGCTTCTCCCAATCGAAATTGGCAGCGTAGTCCTTCATGAAAGCCGCCTCCTTCAGCGAACTGCGGGCGTAATCGGCGTATCCCAAGCGCCCGGGGCCGTTCTCCGCCCGCTGCTCACGGGTCAACATGGGAGGGCTCTCCTCCCGCTGGGCCCCGCGTTGCTGCCGCCACTGCGCAACGGTCGCATGAACCACCTGCTCGCGCTTGTCGTCCGGCTTTGCATCACGAACGGCTTTGTCGGCCTCCTGGATCTTTGCCTGGAGCGCGGCGATCTGATCGGGCGAGGCCTTCTCTGCCCAATCCAGAACGCGCTGTCGGCGTTGCTCGATGGCGTCTTGGTCTTGGGCCACGTTCTGCTCGAAGTCCGCCCGCGCCGCGCTGTCCTTCTTGGACGGTGGGCGATCGCCCAGAAGCCGCTCGTTGCGCTGCGCCTGGAGTGCTCGCAGCTCGGTCATTTCTTCGATGGGTTGGGAAAGGGTGTCGCTCATGTTTGTTTCCTCCGCTGGGGTGAATAGGTTCATCGTTGATCAATCCGCAGGTTTGGCAAGGGGGCGAACCCCCTCGCCTATCCGCATCAATCCGCGTCGGGCAGCAGCTCCGCCAGGTCGAATCGCTTGATGCCGGCACGGCTCAGTGCCACGATGGCGTGACCGCGGGGCTCAAGAAGAGCGGTGTATTCTTCTTGCAGGAAGAGCGGCTGCACCTCGCGCTTGCCCCCGGTGGGCATGTCGATGTCGCGCGCGATCTCGTCCTGGCCCAGCGTGTCCTCCGATCCAATCCGCCAGCGGCGGCCCGTCACGGCGTCGATGCGCGAGGCCGTCAACCGCCCCGCCCCTTCCATGCGCATCTTGTCGTAGGCAGACGCGTAGGCATGATCTGGGTCGTTGAGCACGGAGTGGCGCCAGTTGTTCATGCCCCCCTGGTAGTCGATGCCCCGGGTGCGCTGCTTGAACGTGGTCAACGTGGCCTGCCCGAAACGCCTTTCCAGGTATTCGTGGGTGTTGTGCGAGCACCTCAACGCAATCACCGACTGCATCGTGTTGGCCATCAGGTCCGCCTCGTTGACCGAACCAAAGGCGTTGACCAAGCTCTCAAAGCCTTGCGTTGCCAGCACGGGCATCAACCCCAGCGAGCGAGAGATCGAGAACAGGTTGATGTCATCGGCCGTCAGCAGCAGGTGGGCTTCGTCCATCATCAACATCACTTCAGTTTGCCCAGGCAACGCTTCGCGCCACTTGTTGTCACCGAATGCACCACGCGCTTTGATTCCGTTCATGACCCGCTGTTTGAGCAGACGCATCATCATTTCACCTGCCTCACCAAACTGCGTCGGCGGCAGGAAGAGGCCTACCATGGAACCGTAGAGCGCATCGGACACGTCCACCTCGCCCGTCTCAATCGAGTGCCAAGGCATGTCAGTCTTGCCGTCACGCAGCTTTTCGCCGCGCAAGAGCTTCTCCAGCAGCCCTCGCGAGTTGAGCGTGAACGATTGCCGCTGTTCCGGATGCATCGCGGGAATCTCCTGGAACGCCCATTCCAGCGAGCTCTGCAGCTGAGACATGGGACGGAAGAGGTCTGGATGGATGGTTTCGGGAGCGTTGTCCTGACGGTGCCGGTGCTGCTGCAGGTAAGCCGCATAGGCCAGCCGCCCCTCTTCGTCATGGCTCGTGTCCATCTCTTCCAGGCCCAGGTATTTCACCACCTCCATCAGTTTTGCATTGGCACGAGGCGCGGGGCTGGCGGGAATCACGCGCTCAACAATAGACAACAACTTGGTGTGGTGGAAAGGCGTGTATTGCCACTGCCTGTCGTCGCTCACCGGGATTCGATAGATGGCGATCTGCTCAGTGATCTGCTCGAGCAATGCCTCAGTCTCGGCCACGTCCTCGCCCAGCTTGCGCTGTTTGACCAGCTCAAGCTCCGCGTCCATCTGTGCACGCTCCAACCCTTCCAGCTTAGCTGAGCACCAGGATCTGTAAGCCAGCTCGTGATCCACGAGCGCACGAAGGATGATGCCGGTGTGGTAGAGAAACGCATCGCCACCATCCGTCCATAGCTTGGAACTCTCGTCCACTCGCCCACCGGATGCGCCGCGCAATGCCCGCACGATCTGATCCGGCGCCAACCCTTCGTATGGCGCCACCCGAAGCCCAGGTTTGACGACGATATCGAACAACCCTTCCAAGTCCGAGATGATCGCCCCGTCTTTGCCATCGGCGATGAGCGCGCCACCGCCTGCAAGCTTCTGCTGCTTCAAGCGCTCCCTTGCATCTGCGTGGCCTGGCGCCACACATGCCATTGCCAAGGCGGCTTTCCGGAACCGACGAGCGATGGGTCGCAGCGCGGCATAGGATTTGCCCGAACCGATGGCCCCGAACACGAGCAGGCCCGTCTTGCAATCGTGCCACGAGAGCCTCATCACGGTGCCCAAGTCAGGCGAGTAGCCATAACCTTTATCCGACAAGTGCCCCGTGGCGCGCCCGATGGTGATCAGCGGGGTTTTGTCCCGCAGGGCCGCCTCGGCTTGCTGTTCACGTGCCTTGACGTGTGAGTTGATCAACGCCCCCTGGGTGGCCAGGTTGTTGTCGTTGTTCTGTAGGTAGAGCCGGGCGGCGTTTTGGACAAAGTTGCCTTCGGCGTATTGCATCGCATACATGCAGGCCAACACGTAAGGTGCCGCCTCGCCCAAGCCAAACGGCAGGACCTTGGCGACAACCAAGGCGGCAAAGATGAGGCCCACCCACTTCATCGCTTGAATGAAGCGCGCGGCCGTCCCGCCAATGACGCCCCGGTGCGGGCGCGAGGCTGCCGCCGCAAAGCAAACAACAAACAGGATGCCGACCAAGCCAAAGGCCCACCACAGGTAGGTCTTGGCCATCTGGGCATACACAGCCATGCCGCCGGCTTGCATTGCCACCTCGGTGCCGCCCTTGCTGTCGCCGACCATGAACTGAAGCGCCATCGGAACCCACTGCAACAGCACCAATGCCTTCAGCGCCTCCTTCATGCCCTCGCCTTGCTTGAGGGCAATGAAATAAGGAATGGTCAGCATGAGAGCTATCACGCTTGCCCCACCAATCCGGACGAAGCTTTCCAGCGTCGAGGCGGCCTCTAGCTTGGTCCAACCCATAGATACGATCAGGCTCACCAGGAAGGTTGCCAGAACGCCGATCACGGGGAAGGCGAGATACATCAAGGGAGTGGCCAGGCTGTCGCCGCCCTGCCCCATGTCGTTGCCCTGCAAGAAGCCCTCGGCACGCCGCCCACGCTTCGTCGTGATGATCCGCGATTGGGTGTCGCGCAAATCCTCCGGAACCTTCGGCCACCACTCCTGGAACTCGTCCTCGCTGCGTCCTTCGGGCACTTTGAACACCTGGGCGTTGTCGTCCCAGACTGCGCCGCATTCCTTCGCGAAATCCCGATCAGCCTCCGGCACATCGAGCTCTCGGCTGCGAACGCGATCGGTCACGTCAAAGCGCCCCACGAGGTTTTCATACTCCTCGTTGGACTTGACGATGATTTCTTCCTTCACGCTCGAAGGCTCGCCGCTCTTCCGTCGGAACTTGCGGCCCAAGCCGCTCGTCCAGTCCAGCACGTTGAATAAACTGATTGCTGCCATCTCTGTTTCCCTCCCCTGTCAAATCAACGAAGCCAATGCGCCAAGACGGCAAGCACCAAGCAAAGCGGCGCGCACGCCAGGAAGCCCGCTTTGGCCACCCAGCGCTCTGCGACCTGCTCAACCTTGCTTGCGTAGAGCCGATCCTTGGTCCATGCCTCATACGCGGCGTCGTCTCTGACCGGAGGCCTGCGATCGGCGCGCAAGTAGTAGAAAGTGCGGCGGACGCCTTCGCTCAGGTGGCCCATGCCAAACGATTCAGGGCTGCCGAGGAACAAGCGCCCGTGCAGGTTCAGCCACTTTGAGCCGAAGTGAAGTTTTCCGGGTTCCCGGTATTGCGTGAACAGCCACTTGAACATGTCTCTCCTCTATTCGTGAGTAGGTCACTTCTTTCTAGATCGAATCCGCGGATGCGCAAGGGGATCAGTCGATCCCCGACTTCTTTGCCCAAGCGTCCAGGTCTGCGTTGGCTTTTTGCTGCCAGTCGTTCCGCGGTTCGGCGGCGGGTGCGGGGGCCTTCCTCGGCAACGGGGCAGTCGCACGTTTCGGCGAAGGCATTGGCTGGGGCGCAATTGGCGCTGTCGTCGTTACCGGGGGAGTGGCGACCGGCTCTGGCTTCTCGATCGCAGGCTCTGGCTCGGCCTGCTCTGGAAGCACTGCTGGAGCAGGCACAACCACGGGGGCTTCCACCACCTCGGGCAACCGCTCTGGAACAGCCGGAGTAGCAACCGGTGCCACGGGAGCCGGTGTGCTTGGAGGCACCTGGTTGTTCTTCCCAAGCAAGAAGTAGATCGCGCCCGCGACCAATGCCACCGCCACCACACCGGCCAAGACCCAAGGCAAACGAGAGCGGGGGCTGGGTTGGATTGGAGTTACTGGCTGCTCTGGTGACGCGGCCTCCGGGAGCCGGTTGGACCCTTCAGGCACCGCGGAAACGGACAGGACTTCCACTGCGTCCTGCTGAGACAGATTGACCAAGGCTGCCGTATCTTCATTGCTCAACGCCTTGGCGTCCACCGAAGGGCCACCCAATCCATCTGCAACCTGTGCGCCGGGCTCTCCAAATTCATCAACCAGCTCCCAAACGGTGCACATTCCCTTATCACCCGCTCCTACGAGAACCGGTGCAGCTGCATCGGACGTCAGTTGCCTGACCAACATTTCCTGCTCCACGGTGAGCGGAGCGTCTTGAGGCTTCTCTTCGACAACACGATGTTCCTGGGCTTCTCGGGTGCGCTTTGCGTCCAGTTGCGCCTTGGCTTGCTTCGCCTTCTCTGCAGCGGCAACAACGCCCTTCTGGGTCAACTCGGCAGTGCGCTTGCTGATCACCCCGGCCCAGTGACTGGCAGCTTTCAGGTTTTCTTTCACGCCATCGGAAACCAGCCGCTCTTCCTGCGTGGGCGAAGCGGTTGGGGTTGCGTTGGCACGCTTCAGCAATTCTTCGCGCTTGCGCTGCAGGATTCTTTCTTCTGGGGTCATGTGGGCTCCTGGGAATGGGGGAAGGAAGCCCGGGCATCGCAAGACACCCGGGCAATTGGCGTCAGCGGACGTCAGGCACCGGGGTAACGACGATCACGGGCTCACCGCTGCCGCAGCGGTCGTCCACCGTGACCTTGGACAGCGCGCCACGCTTGGCCAGCTCCACGATGGGCACTTGGCAGGCGGCCTTGTCAGCTCCCTGGAACACCACCGTCAAACCGTTGCTGGACTTGTTCAAAAGACCCGCGAACTTGTCGAGGAAGGCCCGTGTGTCGCCGTCCAACCTCTTCATGTCGGCGGGGCTGTAGTTCAAGCGCAACGAATCCAGGACTGCTTCCTGCTTGCCCTCCACGGTTTCGGTCTTGGTGACCACTTCGGCCTCCATGCCAGCCGCACGGGCGGCGTCGGCGGCCTGCTCGGCGTGTTCCCGCTGCTGCTTCACGTAGGACGCCGAAGCACCCACGGCAGCACCGGCGGCGCAAGCGCCCAAGGCCTTGTCTTTCTTGCCCGTGAGCAAGGCGATGGCTCCGCCGGCCACACAACCGATGCCACCGGCTTTGAACAGACGCTTCTTGTCGGCCTTGGGCTTGCCATCGTCCTCCGCGGCATGGACCGCATCAGGGGCGGCCTGGGCGGAAACCTGAAGCGGCATGAACGCCGCCAGGCAGAGAGTGAGAGGAAGGGAAAAACGTTTCATGGGATGGATCTCCTGCTGTGGGGGAAAGTTAGGTGCGTGGAGCAGTCATGGGTCCGGTTGCGGGCACCTTGGCCGCACCAGGACCTTTTGGAGAGGGTTGCGAGAGGGCCGCCGTCACGACCTTGCGAAGCGCTTCTTCGTAGCGCTGAATGGCGCTGTCCTGCTCCGCCTTCGTTTCGTCTCGCAACCGCCGCAGGTCTTCTTGGAGCGCACTCCGGAACAGCGCGTTCTCTTCCCGCAGATCGTCAATGAGGCGCTCCAGCTGAGCGTTGGCGTTCTCCAGCACGCTCACCACGGACGTGGCGGTGTTGTGTCGCTCCAGCGCCTCTCGCATGTAAGCGCTGAACCCACTGCCCGATTCACGAGCAAGCCGCTGAGCAAGTTTCAGTTGCCCGCGGTCGAGGTTTACGTTGTGACGAACGAACGCCATTGGTTGAGTAACTCCGTTTCGGGATTACTCCACCGATACCGCGAATCTCGGAGTTGGCAAGGCCCCACCGCAGGAGCCTGAAAAACAAAGGCCAAACGAGCTAACAAGCACCGACACTGTCTCCATTCGCTGGAGACACGGTCAGGCCTTGATTGGATTGGGATTTCGGCAGACGTGACGCCGATTCTTGGGCGAAAAACGCACTCCCACTTCAGTGCGTCATGTGTATGACGACTCTAGGGAACCGTCCGGGCTCTTGCTTCTCTGCCACTGCCGACATTGCTTCCACCCACGTTGGGCTCTTGCAGTTGCTTTTCGGCGGCCCCTTGCGTGTTGCCCCAGCTGCGCTATTGGTGGTCTACGCCCCCTCGCCCCACAGGACCACCGCCCACGCCATGCCCACGCAGCGCTCCCGCTCTTCCACCCCTCACGCCCACCGATGCCCCACCACGGGAATCCGTGCGGAGCGTTTCAGCCCACCGTTTCGCATTGCCCCGGATCCCCAGGACAGGTTGCCCTCGCCCACCCGCTGCACTGCCCCACGACACCCAAGCCACGTTGGTTTTAGTCAAACGCATGCGGTGCCATTGGATACACCGACACCGTGTTTTCCGAATCATCCGTGGGCAGCCAAAGAACCACTGGAAGGAAGCCGCAAATCCCTCGCACCAATTCGTTTTAGTCAAACGAGGGTGCGCGCCATGGCCTCCATTCACCGCCATTGGCCATCAACGATCCGCCTGCTGTCGTTTCATGAGTGCTCACATGAACACCGCTGACCTGGACGCGTTTGCCCGTCGCGTGCTGGCCTTCCATGGCGTCCGTGCGCCTGCCACTCCCCGTTGGGCGCTGGACGTGGCCCGCCGTTCCGAAAGCCCTGTGTGCGCTTTCTGCACCGCCCCCCTGGACTTGGACCGTCGCCATTCATGGGGGCTCTCACCGCTCGTTCCGTTGAGCCTAGCCGGCCCAAGGGACACCGAGAACCTGCGCATGGCTTGCAAGCGCTGCATCACCGAGCGGAGCGGCCGTGACCTGTTGGCCTGGCCGGAGTTGAGCCAGCGGCTGCCACCAGAACCCCTGGACGCCCTGCTGGCCGACCGGCTGTTTGTCCTGCAGCGCTCCGACAACCACCTTGTCGAGGTGGGGCGCTTTGCCAAGCCAGCCACCGTCCTTGCCCAGCTCCAAGAGCGCTGGATGCACCCCCGGTTCGTCGTTCACGTCCAGAGGCATTCGGACGGCTGGATGCTGGGGTGGCCACTGGCCCACCGTGCCGATCTGACGCGAAACGACTTGGCCGCGCTCTTGCGCAACATGCACCAGGGCCAACGGCTGGAACATCCCGATGTGGTGGCCTTCCGGTTAATCGAGGATGTTTTTCAATCGGCGGTGTGGCAACTGATCGCCCTCCACGCCTTGGTCACCCCCCTGCCCCAAGTGGAAGCGCCCCCTCCCGACCGCACCTTTGAGAACCGGTGGATGGTCCGATATCCAAGCCTGAGCCAGATCCGCTCGCGGCGACAGGGCGCGCACGAAACCCCTTGGCCCAGCCAGGGCAAAGACCATGTCCCGGCTTACAGCGACAAGCCCAACGCGGTTCGCATGCGGACCCAGCGCCAAGCCACACGAGAGCAGGAAACGAAATCCCAGTGGTTGGAAGCAAGGCGGCGTTTGACGAAGCGCGACGCGGGCGTGGCCAGTGGCAAGTTGAGGGCATGGCTGCCTGGGGAACGGGCCGCGCTGCAGGCCGACGTGGACGATCTGGCGGCGGCGTGGTTGAAAGCCCGCAAGCGCCAGTCGAAAGGGCGCCCGGACACCAGGGATCCCTTACCATTGAGGCAAGCTCAGACAATCAATTGACCGACATGGACGAAAAGGATCAGGACAAGGGAAGCGACAATAAGGCTAACCGGAGCCCGTCGAAGCCTCAGCGGCGAAAGAAGAAGTGGAAGGAGCAATTCAACAAGCCTTTCAGCAGCCTGTTCACTATCCGCGCTGACGAAGATGCAAACCCACCGGAGTTGGAGGAATACCTGGTTCGCCAGCATTTGGAGAAGGGAACCAGTCAACTACGGATGACCAGCCGCGATCTCAGGTTGGCGCTGAAGGTCTTGAGCTTGGGCGAGCTTAACCAACTTTGGAGCATGCGCGAAAAGAAACTCAAGTATGTGGAGGACGCCGCACTTCTGTTGGCGCACATCCGGCACCGGTCCGGGATTGACCTTCAGTTGCGCCCGGCATCAGAGCTTTTCAGTCACGAAGTGATCCAAGCCCTCCAGGGCGTCCTTGAGGAGAGCGGGCGATTAAGGGTGGAAAAGCCACTGCCCCCCGCTCCTGATGCTGCCGCAGCAGAGGGGAAGCGAATGGAGCAGGTCCTCCGGGTGATCCGAGAGGGCCAGGCTGAGTTTCGCAAGCGCCTAGTCGCTCACTACGGAGCGGTGTGCATGGTCACCGGGACCGCCCTGGCCAGCGTCATCGACGCCGCTCACATCGTCCCTTACAACGGAGCTTCCACCAACGCTCTGAACAACGGCCTATTGCTCCGAAAGGACATCCACGCACTGTTCGATGCAGGCCTGTTGACCATCGGGCCGGACCTGGTCGTTTACGTCAGCGCGGGGGTGGACGATCCGTTTTACCGTTCGTTGGACGGAAAGGAGCTCACCCTGGACGCTCCAGCCAAGATGTCCAAGGAGGCGTTGCGAAGGAGGGTGACTGAACAGGAGTCATTCAAGTTGAGCAACACGCCCCTACCGATGTAAGCGCCTGACTGGTCCCAACTGTCTCAAGAGCTCATCAAACTCCCAAGATTTCTAACTACCGTCCCCGCTTCTCACCTCTAGGCTGACCGCTCACCCCGATCTCTTGGAAGGACAACACGATGAGCAACAGCAAGAAGACCCCAATGACCCAGACTGCCCAGCGACGTATCCAAAGCGCGGTGGATCGCCAACCCAGCCCCTCCCCTCAACAACGGGCGTTCAAGGCCAAAGCAGCCTCGGTGGTTGCAAAGCGGAACGGCAAGTGAGCCATGGCGGCTCCGCCTCGAAGTGAGGGGAGCCGCTTCATCTTTTGCCTGTCGAAAACTGGGACCAGTAGGGCTGGACCCATGGGGTCTTCACCCGGCCCTGGTTGCACAGAGCATTCCACCATTGGAGGTAGCGCTCACCGGCCAGCTCTACTGCCTCCGCACCCTGCTCTTCCACCCTCCCCCACGCTTGGGCGGCGACATAGAGACGTCGCATGGTCCATGAAACGTCTTTCCCCGTAGCGTGTCCGACGTGCGCGATCACCGATAGCACGTCCTCTTCTCGAAGCGCTTTGGTTCCATTGCGCCAACGCACCACCCAGGACTGGCCACCGGATTCGGGCGGGCCGCCCATGAGCACGTCTTCAATTTCTCGGACCTTCGGCAAGCTCTCAGGCAGGTTACGCCCGGCCGCAGCAAGCGCCAAGGCGTAATAGATGTCCAGAAGTCGGTGCTGAACCCGCTTCCTCGCCCCACTCCCACGCGCATCAATCAACAGTGCCACCAAGCTGTTGATCTCACCCGCGTTAGCCATCAGAGGAGTGGTGAGGTCGTGATCCATCTGAGCCAATAGCAGGAGCAACGCATCCAGGCCGGGATCCAGTCGGCTATCCGGGTGTATACCTCCCGCAGGTAGCCCAACCACTTCTGCTGCTGCTTTGACCACCGCCGCTGACAGACTGTCCCTGGACAACCGCCCATGCAGGACGTCGGCGGAAACCTGGTCGAATGCAACCGCCAGTGCTTCCAGCCTATCTCCGCCTGCGATACCAAGCGTGTGGTGGAAGAAGTTACACGGGGGGAGCGTTGGATGTTCGGACAGAGCGCGTGCACCTCGCTCCATCGCACGGGCTTGGCGCTCCGCACACTCCGGCATCAGCTCAGCATGGCTTTGCCGGGCGTAAGCAACCAGGCCATCGCAGACCTGCTGGCGCTTCTTAGGCCTGCGTGGAATCCCAGCCTCCCAAGTCTTGGCGGAGACCTTAAAAATCTTGAGCAACCGATCGGAAAGCGTGCGCTTGTCTGCCCAGATTCCCATCGAGTGAAGCAACCAACCGGTCAACGGCTGAGCCGTCATGCCTGGGACACGCCAAGTCGTGGCCCAAATGGCGTTCTCTTGATCAGCAGTCAGAGGGCCAAGTGCCACGCTCAGTAAATCTTCCCGTTCTTGCTTATCCCCAGATTCCGCACCGCCACTCGGGCCGCCTTGCGGTCCTCCGCGTGCTCGTCCACCGGCGAGCTCACGATCAACAGCGTCTTGTCCTTGATGAGCGAAGCCGCCGCGTAGTCGGCCAACGCCACCATGGCGGTGGTCAACGCGACTTCACTGCCGGCGTCTTCCGAATCGTCGAAGCCAAACAGCTTGGCGATGTTCTCGCGGAGCTTTGGTGGGATCGTCACCATGGCCCGGTGGTGGCGCAGCCCGTCCTCCCGACGACGGTAGTCGTGGAGGGTGACCGATCGGGGCATGACCATGTGAACCCGCTTTCCTCCGACGCTGCCCGCCTTCTGGCTGTCGTCGTAGTCAAAATAGGACTTGCGCTCCGGGTAGTCGCCCGGCCCCAGCAACAGATGCTCCGGGATGCGGGCAACAGGCAGACTGTCCGCTTTGCTGGCCCGGCGGGGCTTGGTATGGGTCACGTCCTTGACGTCGTCCAACGTGCGCTTGGCCGCCTTCTTCGCCGCGGCCTTCTTGGTGGCAGCCTTCTTGGCAGGAGCTTTGCGAGTGGCCATGAGTGGATCTGGGAGGGAAACCAAGGGAAGCTCCATCATGCCGCAGCCCTCCGGCCTGCACCAGCGGCCAAGGTATCGCGCACCCGGACCGCCAGGGCGTGGATCTCCTCCTGGGCCACCCGGGCCCAGCGGCCGTTGGCGTCGAACACGGTCTTTCCCTCCTCGTAGCAGTCCGCAAACAACGCACGATCCCGCACCAGAATGGCGCCCGACATCTTGGGGTGCTCCAGGCGGCGTCGATGGGCTGCCCGCTTCTCGTTGGCCCGGTTGGCGATGGGCAGGTAACGCTTTCCCTTCTTCTCCAGCACATCCACGGTTCGCAGAAAGATAAGAAAGCTGGCCCCGTCGAGCAACGTGGGCACCAGGTAGAGGTCCGCCTCGGGAATCACCTCGTTGTCCGGCAGACGCGGCGGGGTGTCGGTGATCTCCACGTCGAAGCCAGGGGAGCGCGATCGCCCGACACTGAACGGTGTTTCGTCCGACAGTGAGGCAAGCGCGCAGGCCCCGCCTTGGGGGTCCCGGTCATTGACCAGCACACGCAGGCTGGGGTCACGGGCATAGCACCCGGCTAGATTCAGGGCCAGCGTCGTGCGGCCGACGCCACCCTTGAGTGAGAAGTTGCACAGTCGCATAGGACATCCTTTCGTGAGTAGATAGGGGTTCCTATCGAATCTACTCCGACGCTGCCATAGCGCAAGTGCATGTTTTTGCAACCCTTTCGGGCCGTTCAGCCCTTGGATTATTTTCTATCCTTCCGACAAGGCGGCTGGACGACGGCAGTCCCACCGCAGCGTGTGGGCGGTGTTTGACGCCGAGCAATGCAGATCGAACGGCTGAGAGGCCATCCATGCTTTGACAGACGGTGGCGCAGCGCCATGCAGTGCTTCGATGATCGTCCAGCGTTGTTTTGCCGGACCGAACTCCGCGAACACGTCCGCTCCGGCTTCAGCCAGCATTCCAGCCATCTTGTCGTAGCACTGTCGCTTGGCCGGGTCATCCTGGTTCACGTGCCACGCCATGCAAGCGACGTGGAAAGCGGTGATTCCGTTGGGCCCCACCGGGTGGTCCAAGGACGGGAAAGCCGTCAGGCCCCTCCACGCCTTCAGACGTGCCTCGCGGATGGCCGCAATGGTTCTCTTCAAAGCCTGTGGGTTGCGGTGCTCGATGGCATCCAGAAGCCGTTGAGCACGCCGGTCTGTGGTCATTTCCATTTCAGCTCCTTGCGCAGCTGGCGCTCGAAGTGGCGTTGCTCGCGCGCCAGGCGGGCTTGCCGGCGAAGCTTGCCTTCGGGCAGGAACGCGGGAACCGTGGGAGGGATGTGCGCGAAAGGAAGGCCAGCAATAAGGCGGGACAAGTTGGCGGGGCTTTCAATCATGGTGGCGGTCTCTTGGGTTGTTTGGAGCTACGTTCGTGAGTAGGTCGACCCACTCACTTGACCTCATGCAACCAGATCGCCGAGCAATGTCAAGATGAAAAATCGACCTTTTTTTGACTAAAAACAGGGGCTTGCGGAATCCCAGGTGCATCGCATGCTGAGTGCATGACGCACACAACCCGCCCCCGTTGTTCGCCCACCCTCACCCGCCTTTCCAAGGGCGTGCGCAGCGCGCTGGGCTTCACCCTCACCGAGGCCTTGCTTGCGCTCGGGGCCGTGACCGCCGCCACGGGCGCGATGTTCCTGTTCTTTGGCCAGGTCGATGCAAAGGCCAAGGTGGGCAGCGAGACGCGCAACCTGCGCGAGCTGTCCCGTCGTATCGAAAACAGTTTTGGGGTGGTGGGAACGTTCCGCGGGGTGAGCACCACGGCCGTGGTGGTCGATGGATTGGCCCCTGAATCCCAGCTCGGCGCCGGGGAAAACGTTTTGACCAACGCGTGGGGCGGCGCGGTGGACGTCCAGCCTTACACCGTGGATCGCTTCGGCGATTCGTTCTCCGTGAGCTACGCCGGCCTTCCTCGTCAAGCGTGCGTGGCCCTGGTCGCGGCCAACGCGGGCGGGGTGTGGGACGCGCAGGTGTCGGACGTGTCGGTGATTCGAAACACCGGCGGCCAACTCGACGTCGGATTGCTGAGCCGCACGTGTGCGGACAAATCGCGCGTGGTCTTCGTCTACCACAGCGGATTGTTGGGAGGCGAGTGGACCGGATCGCCTCTAGTATTGCCGCCAGCAACACCTCCGGCCACTCCACCCGGTTCTCCGCCCGTGGGATTCCCGGTGGGGCCCGTGGGGCCGGTGCCACCTTCCACGCCGGTGTCGCCCCCAACCGCCCCGCCACCAAGCGTTCCGCCCACGACGCCCCCACCGGTCACGCCGCCCGCTCCCCCGGTGAGCGTGACGCCTCCGGCTCCGCCCACTTCACCGCCGGTCACGCCGCCGCCGATCAGCACCACGATGCCGTGCCGAGAGTGGAGCGAGAACCGAACGATCAACTGCCCAGTGGGCCAGGTGGGCCAGGTGTTCCAACACCGCCGTCACCACTGCGGAACCGACCCGAGTGTTTACGAGGCGTGGGCTGGGTCCACGACGGCCGGCAGTTGGACCACGACCAGCAGCACCTGCACTCCGTGCCCTGCTCCCGAGACCCGCAACGTGGGATGCCCTGCAGGTCAGTTTGGCTCGATCGGCCAGCGGCGGACCTTCTCATGCACGGGCACCGGTTCGTGGGACGCTTGGACGCAAACCAACACCACCTGCGCGGCTTGCCCAGCACCTTTCCCACAAGCCGAAACCCAGTGGGTCGCCGCGAGTGCCGCTTGCCCGGCAGGCCAAAGTGGATCGCACACGTGGCAGGCCGAGCAGCGGCGGACCAGGATGGGGTCTTACAACTGCCCGGCCACCACGTGGTCGCTGCCCAGCCCGACGTTCACCACTTGGACAAATTGGGCGGAGACGGGGGTTCGTCGCAACGAGGCCAATACATGCACACCCAACGCACCACCCCCGACGTTTCCCGAATACACCGGGCGATCTTGGCATTCGTGGGGAGACGGAGGGCACTACGGCTGGGCGATCTTCTGCAACGCTCCCCGGACCCTGGCCGAGCTTCAAGCCACCTCGTTGGCATGCACCTGGCAATACGAAACGAACGACACCCCCACGTTTACGCCAGAGCCACCTGGCGTGACCCGCCCAACACCGGCTTTGGAAGCCTGTGTCTACGCGCTGCGCGCCAACTTAACTCCGATGCCAGGTTACGGCTTCGTCAACCACCCAGGCACCGCGGTTTGGCCGGCGGCTTGCTCGTGCAGCGTCGTGGGTCTAGGCGCGCGGTTCTACTGGCAAGACCTGGGAGCGAGCGACTGGGTGGGCTTTGAATTCAAATGCCCCTGACGGCAAAGAAGGCGGGGGGCATCCCTCACGTTCGAAGTGGCAAAGCTTCGGATCTCCAAAACCGACCGGAGGCAATGCCCTCGCACCAAGCGTGCTTTTCAGAAGGCAGGTGGCTTGGCCACCTGCGGCGGCTTCTGGGCTCTTCGCTGTTGTGCCTCGAAGTCAAACCCCAGCCAGGGTTTTCCACATCGCCTTGCCCTGGGCTTCGTGAACCGCCGCGTATTGCTGTGGATCCCAGCTGGTCCCGGTCAGCAGCAGCCCCAGCTCTGCCACGATGGCCTGACAGCGATCGCCAAAAGCCAAGACCTCATTGAAGGTCAACCCAAGCGTGTTGATGTCAAACGCGCCAGGCTCCTCGTCCAGCTTGCGCATTTCCAGGTGGGCGTGGTGCTTGTCCCGTAGGGTCTTGATTTTCGCTGCCACGGGATCAGCCGAAAGGATCACCATTTCATTGGAGACCTTTTCCCAGCCATTATCGAAGCGCGAGTAATTTTCGTCCCGATCGCTCTGTCTGAACTTCTCCTGGAAAACAGCCGAGCTTTCGGGCGGCAGGTCACTGATCGGTTCGTCGTGGAAGTGATCGAACATGCGCCCGTAGCGCTCCCGGTAGTGCTCCCTGATGCCTGGATCTGCTTGCAGCTTTCTCCACAGGTTGGTCAGGCTACCCGACCTGGGATCGTTGTCCAGAAAAAGCCGTGACTGATCGCGCACCAGGTCTTGTCCAAGAAGCGGAGCCAAGTGGTTCCACGCATTGGCGCCGGGCGTCTTGTCCAGCTTGGCTTTCAGCCCTGCCTGAATCTCGGGATCTTGAATGAGTGGGGACAGAATGTGCCGGCGCTCGTCGAGGATGTGGCACTCCTGCGTGAGCACCCGAACGAATCCATCGATTTGGCGAATACGTTGTTCCAGTTCCTCAGGCTTCATTCTTGCTCCGCCTCCAGCGGCACCTGCTGGAAACGCACCTGCAGCCGCTTGATGAGCGCACGGGTTTCCGCGTTCGGAGCGCGCGTGGACACCAGCACCGCCTCCCCGTTGGGCACGTGGCGGATGGCCTTCTGCTCGGCCCGGAGAACGGCGCGGTATTTCACCGCTTGATAGACGCCTCGCTGGAGTTCGTCCTCCGAGCACTTGCTGGTTTTAACTTCCACCGTCAGGCGATGTCTTCCGTTATCGAAATGCGCGTCCAGTCGGTCACCCGAGCTCAACAACTTCTCGTTGCTCCCCATGGGGAAGTACCCAAAGTCCACGAACTCTTCGGGATGGCTGGCCACCCACGCCTTCAACGCTTTGTGCTCGTCGCTCTCTGGCCGCCCCCCTTCCTGGACTTTAGGAAGGGGAAGAGGCGCATCCGCTGCCACCTCTTCAACCGCCCCCGCGGACGGGGTCAGCATGGTGGCTCCCAGAGCGCGGGCGACCTGGTCCCAATTGGGATAGGTGAAAACGTCTTCCATCGCCTCTCGCAGGTGCGCGCGGCGCTCTTCCTCGGTGTCCAACTTCTTGCCCGCGAAGTAGGCCGGCGAAATCGTTATGGCACCCTCGCCAGGGTGTTTCGTGTTCTTGTTGACGACGATTGCATGGAGGGGCGGGATGGGCTCCTTCCACCGCTTGCTGAGCCACTGCAGGGCTTGGGCCACTCCCCCGGCGACGGTGCCGTAGAGGTCTTTGCGGGGTTTGATCTCGTGTCCGAAGGTGTCGTGCAGCTCTTGGGCCAGGTCGCTGTAGGAATGAGCTTCGCCCTCCTGCGCCCACCGGATGAGGATGGGCAGCGCGTCCGGGATAACCCGGCTCCGCCAGGGTGTGCGTGCAAACTCCACCTTCGACCAATCGAACTTTTCCATCCCCTACCCCTCCCTTGTCGTCCCACCATGGTAGCGGCGGGACCAGCACGGGAAAACGATGAGGGCCGGTGTCCCGCCCCTCTCCCTTTCTCAATCCTCGTTGGGCAGCATGATAGTGACCACCGGCTCCGGGGCATCCCCAGGCCCGCACAAGGCCTTGAACCTGACAAGGCGATGGGTCGACCGCGTCAGCCCAGACCCGGCCTCCGGGTGGGCTTCGTTTGACAACCAGTCACCGGCATCGGGCAGATCCACGTGGAGTTGGAACTGGAGCTCCGAACCGTTGCCTTGTTGCCGCTTGATGGCCACGTGGAGCATGAAAAGCACGTCCCAGAGCCGGCCGTCCACCGACTGGCCGCGCAGTTCCAACCCTCTGGGCACTTCGACGTAGCGTGCCCACGCAGCGCGGGTGATGGCCACGGGCAACTTGAAACCGGCTTCTTTGGCCACGTCGGACACGTCCACCAAGACGCCGTCCTCGATCGCCTGGGCGCGGGCGTAGGAATGGATGAGATCAGAAGGTTCGAACATGCGCAGTTCCTCTTGTCAGTGATGGCCCGCCCAGGGCATCCGGTCGGGATGTCCTGGAATGGGAAACCCACCGCCCCACCGCTCGGCGCGGTCAAGGGAGGAAATGGAAGGGCTGGCGCGGCCCGCAGCGAAGCGAGGACACGGGCCCTGGAATGGCCCTTGACCGGAGAGCCGGGCGATGGGGCCGCGCGCAGCGCATGGGGCTTGAATGGCGTGCCGCGAGCGGCACACTGATTCGGGGTTGAACTTGGGAATACCGTCAGGCCTGGGCGCAGGCCAGAGGGACCCGGTCCATCCAGGCGCTCTGTCCTGCCGATGCTTGAGCGGTGAGCGGGCCAAGGCCCTGGACAAACGTCAGGCGTGCAAGCTCGACATCGTTCTGGGGCCAGTAGGGACCATCCGGCGAGAACACGAAGTGGTCCCCTTGGAGGGCCCCGCAGGTGCAGTGATGGCCAGGTAGGTTTGCCCTGACGTCAGGGTGGCGGTGAAACGAAGCCAGGGCGCGTGGCCCGCCACGAAAGCGGCAGTGTTCTTGTCCAAACGCTCGATGTAGCGCAGCACGGCCCCCCCCCTGATCCACCAGGTCCTCGTCGTCGTGCTCCTCGAACGAGGGCACCCAGATCGCGGCGGTGGGCGTCGGCGCGTGGCAGAAATGGCACTCGGTGTGGGCGAGCAGCAGGCCGTAGGCCGGGGCTTGAAGGGTGGATGGAGCAGCAGCGTGGGTCATGAATCCATTTTGCCCTGCCAGGGTGTCAGCCGGTGAGACGAGCCTGCGTTGAATCATGGGTGTTTCGGAGCGTGCCCCGCTGTGAGCCCAGCCACGCCATTTGCTTGTATTCGTCTTTGCTGAGCAACTTGGACACCCCCAGCCACTGCACCAGGTGGTAGTGCGCAATCGTTCGTGGGTAGCGCTGAATCCCCTCGTGCAACAGCTTTGGCAGGTAACACACAGAGCCATCGCTGCGCTCGTAAGGGTAATAGCGGTGTCGGGCGGCACGCGTGGTCATGGCGTTTCCCTCAGTGCGCCCAAAGGGCACGGTCGATGCAGCTTTCGAGGCGCTGGGCCAACCAGACGCTAAACGGAAGGGCGATGGGGGCAGCGATGGCGAGAAGAGAAAGGGTCATGTCGGCGGTTCCAGTCGGTGGAAAAAGCGTTGCGCTCTTCCTGACCCCAAGGTAGATCGCATTAGAGATTTGTCCACGGTTGCAGTGGACAAAATCTTGACTAATTTCTAGAACTGCGGAGCTAAGGCCGCAGTTATTCCTAACATCACTTCTCGCGCCGAAGGCGTCACCTGCTCTTTTCCACCGCCGCTTCTACAGAAGCCGGCGCGAAGCGACCGGTGGCGGCGTTGGGCCGTTGGCTCTACAGCCTTGCCCGCTTTGCACTGACGCTTCCTTGGGCTGCCCACGCCTGCTCCAGGAGCACCGCGCGTTGTTCGGCTTCCACCGCGGCCACCACGTGCGGCATCGCCGCGTTCAGCGATGGCGTGTTCCAGAACGGGCTGCCCCGATGAGGGTTGCCACCCAGCCGCAACAGCAGCAATGCCGTCTGCTCAAAGCGATTGCGCTCGTCGGCGTTGTCGCTCAACCGGTAGTCCGCCGCCAGCTTTTCCAGCGGGCGCTCGCACCAGTGGTTCCTCTCTTGAGGGTGCGCACCAGCTTGCAGGAGGGCTTCGACGATGCGGGGCCGGGCAAGTGCGGAATGGAGCGCAGGACCTTCGTTGAGGCGCCACGCGTTGGGGTTAGCGCCCTGCCGCAGGGCCTGTAGAGCACGGAAAAGGCTTCCTTCGACGCACGCGTGAATCAGCTCGGCGCTCGGACTTCCAGGCGGTGGTGGGCGGCGGTCAGCCATGGCGGCTGCCCCGAACGTGGTTCCGTAGCAGTTGTCCTTCGACGTAGTCACGGATGATCTGGCGCACCGCCTCCGCGGTGGAAATCTCCGCGTTCACCGCGCCCTGCTCCACTGCCTCCAAGACGCTGCGCTGCAGCGGAAGGTAGGCCAGCCGCACGTCCCGTTCCCCACCCAGCCGACGCCTGCTCAGTGGGTAAGGTTTGGCGGCATACATGGCGAGCACTTGGCGCACGGCTTCGTTTCGCGTGACCTGCACGCGCGCGGCGGCCGCCTGCAAGCGCTCCAGATCACGGGAGTAGCCCCGGGAGGACGGAAGGGTGGCCAAGTCTGGGGAACGGACGGGTTTAAGCACTTCTCTTTCCTTGGACGGCGGTCACAGACGCACGCGCTGACGGGGAGGTTCCAGGGCCGCCGCCGGAGCTGGCGCTTGGCTCTGGGCCTCTTGGCGCGGGTTCCACACTTCCCCACCGATGATCATGCTCGGGCCACCTGTAGCAGGAAGGACCTGCGAAAGCCTGGCTTGCTTCGCTGCGGCGTTGAGCGCACGCGCGGTGTCCTCCTGCATGCTTTTGGCTTCGTAGATCACCGGCCCCTTCAAGTGGCCCTGCGCTTCGTCCACAAGGGCGGCAAGGGTTCGACCGAACTTTGACTTTGGCCCTTGGTTGCGAGCATCGACGTCCCAACGCTCGATCACTTCGAACGCCTTCTCGTGACGGTGGCCAGACTTGTTGAGCTCGCCAAGCGCCGCTTCAGCGTCTTGCACGTTGAAGCGAATGGCGGAGAGCTTCACCGGGTGCGCGTAACCACCACCACTCGATGCCGATTGCGTGATGGCGACCGCTTGGTTTCCGTCGCTGACGAGGTGATGAATTTTCATGTCGATTTCCTTGGTGGTTTTCGGAAGGCGCGATTGCCCATCCACAAATTCAAGGTAGATCGCACTGGAGTTTTGTCCACGACTGTAGCGGACAAAATCTTGACTAAAAGCAAAAACTGCGACACTGAGGCCGCACTTTTTCCTAACATCACTTCTCGCGCCGAAGGCGTCACCTGCTCCTTTCCCACCCCCGCTTTTACAGAAGCCGGCGCGAAGCGACCGGCAGTGGCTCTGGGCTTTGTTTTTTTCAAAAAAAAAGCCCCCTGGCGGGGGCCTTAAAGGACATTGGTTGTTCTTACGCGAGTATTCTTTTGTCAGCACGTCTCACTCCGCGCACTCCACGTCGATCCATTCTTCATCGAACCATTCGTTCAGCGTCGCCAGGTCTTTGACCTTGCAATTGGTGCCGTAATCCGACCCTTCGATGTCGAGCCCCACTTCATAGAGGAGCTCCCCGTCCTCTTGACGCTGCACATTGACAGAGACGGTTTGCTCAGCCAGCAGCTCGTCGTCTTCGCGTCCCAGCTCTGCCCAATTGCGGTTCAGCAGGAAAGCCAGCAATGCGTCTTCAGCGGAAGACTGGAACGCGGGATAGCCCGCCGCGCCGGTCGAATAGGTATACCCAGACAACTGGTCAAACAAAGTGCTGGCAGCGGCATGCGCAGCTTCGTGAGCTTCCTTGACGGTGATGGTGTCGTTTGTGATGAGCATCGTGTGGTTCATGGCGAGATCCTTGTTTGTCGGTTGGCACTATTGCCTTCCCATGTATCCAAGGTAGATCGCCCTGAAAATTTGTCCACGGTTCTGGTGGACAAAATATTGACTAAAATCAAAAACTGCGGAGCTAAGGCCGCAGCTTTTCCTAACATCACTTATCGCGCCGAAGGCGTCATCCGCTCTTTTCCTACCCCCGCTTTTACAGAAGCCGGCGCGAAGCGACCGGTGGCGGCACTGAGCTTTTCTTGGCACAAAAAAAGGCCCCCTCGCGGGGGCCCCAAAGGACATGGATTGATCTTACAGGCTGGTGGAGCGCCAAAGCTTGCCTGCGATGCCACCGACGATGAGGGCCACCGGCATGAGCGCCGTCAGAGCCATCGGGGGCACGGAGGTGAAGAAGTTTCGCTCGCTCTCCTCCAACCCCGGGTAGAGCAGGCCCACAGCAACGCTGGCCAGCTGCAGGGCAACGACGACGAGCAAGCCCACCAGGGCGCCCTTTCCAAAGCCACCTTTGGGCGGCGAAACCGGGAGCCCGCTGGCCCTTGCCGCGCGCACGCGGGCCGCTCGCCAGTTCAACACGTAGAGAATCGCCAGCAAGAGCAGCACGGCTGCCCCACCAGCGGCTGCCAGGCCGGCCTGCCAGCCGTAGCCCTCGTTCTGGCCGATCTCTTGGGCCCCGGCAAGAAACAGCAAGCCCGCTCCCCCAAGGATCACAGTGGCGGGGGCCAACAAGCCCCACTGCATGTGACCGCCGGGGGTGTGGTGAGCGTTGTAAGACATGGGACCTCCTTAAAGTGGTGTTCCTCAATGCATACCGCGATTCCGGTCCTTGGCAAGGTCAGCCCTTCTTCTGGGCTCCGGCCGGCACCCAGCCGGTGGGCTGCTTCTCAAAGACGAAGTCGTAAGCCGGCGGCACGGGGACGGGATCGGGCTTCAACTGCTGCCCGCCCTGGAACCCGACCACGTCCAACGTTCCACCGGTCACGCACGTGGCACGCTGGGGACCAGTTGAGGTGCAATCCGCGGTGAGGTCTTTCCAACCCCGGACCTCGATTCGTTGGCCCATTTCACTGGAGAGGTTGGCATTGGCATGCGCCTCGTAAGCGTGGGCGACTTGTTCGATGGTGGGAAGATCAGCTTTGCTGCTGCAGGCAGCCAACCCTGCGGTGATCAGGCCGAGGGAAACGAGGGTTGCTTTCATGCCGGAGCTCCTTGCGTATGGGTCAAATCAACGTCGATCGTTTCGTCGCGGTATCCGAGCCGAACCTTCTCTATCGTCACGTCCATCTTCGGCACCGTGCCGTCCACCCAGACCCGGTTGACGGAGAACACCACCAGGTCGTCTCGGTAGCTGCGACCTTGTCGCGCCAAGTTGGCGGCCTCTTGGGCATTCATTCGGATCAGCAGGTGGAAGCGGCCGGCGTTGGGTGGGCTGGACACTCCTCCGGCGGTGCGGTGGACCCACGGCACAAAGCCCTTGCCGGTGACGCTTTGCCCGGCCGCGGACACCTGAGGCATGGGGATGAATCCCTCCAGCACCCCACGGTCGGCTCGGTAGGCGACATCGCCCAGCGCTTGGAACGTGGGACGAATCGCAAACCGTCGGATGGCCTTGAAGCGCTGCAGGCGCGCGTCGAAGGCCGGGCCATAACGGCGCTCGATGGCAGCCGGATCATTGCCCGAGACACCGTTGGCGCCGTGGGCCTTCGTGTCCATCAGCCACCATTGCCTCAGGCACCACTGGCGCTTGTCGGCGTCGATCCGATAGGCCGAATGGGCCATTGCCAGCAGCTGCATGTCGCAGGTGTCCACGCCCCTGCCTCCGACAGCCGTCACTCCGGCCCGCAGGTGTTGAACCCCTTCCAAGCCTTCCTGATCCAGGTCCCAGTAGGTCCCAGGCGGCTCAAGGTAAGGGCTCCGCGACCTATCGCTGACCACCTTCGGCGTGCCTTGGATGGCTCGGCCGATGTGGCGAAGCAGGTCCGATCCGGCCCTCGATTGTGCCTGCGCTCCAGCCGCTGCAGTCAGGGCAAACGCCCCGATCAGCACGGTTCTTCTGACCCTCTTCATGGAACCCCCTGTTCCCACCAATAGATTTGGGATCTTGCGGCCAACTTACGTGGCACGTAGAGTCTACCCGGGGCGTAGCCTCTGGGTCATCCTGTCCGCATGCCTGCATTGCATCCGTTCAGCCCGTGACTGCCGCCCCGCCCGCTCCCCGAGCCGTGGTTGCCGCGCGTTTGCGCCAAGCCCGCGTCCTGCGGGGCTTTAGCCAACGCGAGGTCGGAGTGCGGATGGGGATGGACAAGGACGCTGCGTCGGCCCGCATCTCTCGGTATGAATCCGAGGGCATGTCGATCAGCCTGGAAGCCCTCTTCGAGCTGGCCCAGGCCTTGGAGGTGCCCCCGGCCTATCTCTTGGCGACCAGCCCAGCGATGGCCGATGCGATCTTGGCTTTGGGCGAGCAGAGCGTGGCCCAGCAGGAACGTTTTGCCGAACTGCTGGGCGCTTTGGGTGAGCTGCCACCGAAGAAGCGCAACGCACTCATCGAGCAGCTGTTGCCGCCCGTCAAGGATTAGGGCGTCGGCGAACAAGGACGAATTGACCCCATGTGGACATGGATCACCCACCTCTGCCGCCGCAATAGGACGGAGCCCACCCGGTCAGCCATTGCCATGGCCACGCTGATCGAACTGAACATGCTGGAGCTCAACGCAGCGGAGGCCCGCAGCCGCGTTGAACTGGACCCACCGGGGCATGAAGCAGCACTTCTTGAGAGATTCAAGGCATCGGCCCAGCTGATCCTCAACGAAAAGCCTCCATCCGACGCCGCAGACTCAACCTGGGAATACCTTGGCCAGAAGGCACACCGCCTAAACCGAGGATTCGCAGACCTCCGATTGCAACTCTCCCCGCCAGCGATCGTTGGCGGGGATACAGAGCAGCGCGACAATACGCGACCGGTCCTTTAAGGCGGCCAGGCCAGCTCTTCCATGCGGGCTTTCCTCCGTTGCATGTAGTGCAACATCCCGCTGGCGCACTGTTCAACAACGGGGCTTTCCTCAAAGGCCCCAACCCCAACCGCCGTCAGTGCTGCAATGACGCACAAGTTGGTGGTGGCCACCGCGTTGACGGTGGTCTGAAACAGAATGGCTGCCGGCACGTGCGCCCCGATCTGTCCATTGGGATCTTGATACATCACCCGAATGGCCTTCCCGCCATGGACCAGCCCGCAAAGAGGGTCCCACGAATTGGTCACCGTCCGAGCCAGCTTCTGAGGCTCATCGTCCTGCCCGATGCGTGCAATGGCCTGCTCCACGTCCGCGGCCAGGTCTTTGAGGGCAATAGCCACCCACTTTCCTTTCTCGTTTTTCCTTCGAGGGCCCCGATCTTCCTGGAGAAAGTCCGCCAGCTGTTCGTCGTCGGCAAGGAACTGGACAAACACCGCCCGCAGGAATTGCTCAATCTGGGAGCGGTGCATTGCCAAGGCCACCGCTGGAAGATCGATGGGATGGGTTTCCAACAGGAACAGCAACGCACGCCCGTAGTCCATCGAGGCCCTCAACAGTTGGAAAGCCGCCCGGTGACGCTCGCTGCCGGCGGGAACAGTGATGCGGGCCATGCAGGACATGTTCGATTCCAGGCTGGCCTTGGCCTCTCTGGCCTCCTGTGCGATGTCCAACGCCGTGGGCTGCCGCGTGGCAGCACGCGGCTCCAGCGCATCGCGGATCGCATCCTTCAACGAATTGTGCGTCATATCCTTTGCCCTTCATTCGCGTATTTCAAAAGATGCCTCAGAGCTGCGGCACGAACTTCCCAGCGGTCTACGTTCCAGGATGGATGGTAGACCCAAGTCATCCACGCCCATCCCTTGCCGTAATCGAGAGACCATACGTTGCGCTCCTCCAGATAGTGCCGCCTCCTGCCCTCGGAGTTGGCATGGCTCGCATGGAAGCTTGGCTGGTCCGACGGCTTCCCGTGATCGAATCTTCGCCAAGCAGTGCGCCCAAGAACGAGTATCACGTCTGGCTGGAGAATGGGTAGGACCACCTCTACCAGCACTCGCCCCCCCATGGTTGAAGTCGGTTCCAGACGGACGGTGGCCAGCTCTCGTGCCGGCGAAGCACTGGGACAAGTTGCAAAATGCAACGTGCTGCCATGCATTGGCGGCATCCACAACATTTGGTCTGCTTTGACCAGTCAGCAGGCGATCCAGCTCATCAAAGAACTTGCCACCACCTTTCCTGTTGCAAGTCTCCATGTCGCCGAACGTCTTGCGGGTGAAAGGACGAGTGATAACGGGGGCGTCGGTCCACCCAGCCTCCCGGTAGTGGGATTCGCCCAGTAGCAAGACGCGGCGCCCTTCAACTCCCTTCCAGTAGCCGCGGCCGACGTAGGGCACGAAGGCCACCTCAGCCGGCCACGCTTCCATGTTCAACTCAGCCGGATCATCCATGCCATTGACCTTCGTATGATGGTGTCAGGCTACTCCACACCGTGCTGCCACGCAGCTATTGCACGCCATCCCATGCCATCCCATTTTTCCGCCACATTTAGCCGACAAAAAGCTCTTGCATACCGCTCGCACGTGCTTTAACTGTATGGGCCTTCAAGGATCATGCGGAGGCCCCATGACAACTCACCACGGCTGGCAGGCGTGCCGCGCATGCCATGCACCAGGACTTGATGTGCGTGTAGAGGGAGGCTGGCACCTCCGTGCCAATCCCGGCTACTGGGGAACCAGCGTCCCTAAAACCTTGGTCCTGGGGTTTTCCAAGGGGGCCACCCAAATTGCCGCCGCCCAACACGGGAGCTTCGATGGGGTCGCCTTCGCGGGTGCTATGCGCCCTCGCCTCGCAGCTGTATTGCGCGAGCTTGGGATCGATCTGGGTGGGCAAACGATCAACGACGCCCTGACCGCCGAAAGCCGCCACATGGGCGCCGCCTCCTTGGTGCGCTGCGGGTTGTCGGTGATGGACAACGGCAAGCTGGTCAGCAGTGGCACCATCATGCCCAAGGCCATGCGTTCGTCGTTGCCTTTGGAAGCCATGAAAACATGCGTGGCACGCCACCTGGACCCGTTGCCTGACAGTGTGGAGCGCGTGGTCTTGTTGGGGACCACCGATGCCTACATGAAGGGGGTCAAGGCGCTCATGCGCCAGCAATTCAACGACTTCCAAGAAATCAACGAGGTAGCCTTCAGCGCCCAAGGCCGGACATGGGTGTTTGCGTCGCACCCCAGCCCGGCCAACGGGACCTTTCAAGCCTGGATCGACGGTGACACCGCCACTGAACCGGGCCGCAAGAAGCAGCTGGCGCGCCAAGCGTTGGGTCACAAGGCCCCAGCGCAGCCCCTTTCAGCTCCGCCTCGCCCGGCACCGGCACCGGCACCGGCACCGGCACCGATCCAGCGTGCCACGCCGCCTGACCCGATTTCACCAGCTAGGGCGTCCAACGGCGACCGTTTTGCCCGAGCCTTCCACCTGGTTCGCCCCGATGGAAGGGTGATCGTCCCGGTGCGGATGAGGGACCGAGACACGGGAAACGTGGCGTTCCGGGTAGCCAAGATGGGCAACACCAAGGATGGTCAGCGCGAGATCCACGACGAAGCTGAGTTGTTGCGCTTGTGCGAGAGCGGGCAATACCAGGTGCGCGCCCAACCGTTGGACAAGTCCACGCCGGCCAACTTTGTTCGGCCGCTGCTCAACTACCGGATCGTGAGGACCCCTGCCCATTGATCGCCGCACGGCGTGCCAAGCCCTCGCAAAGCAACAAGCGAACCATTTCGCTGGCATGCAGCCCCTCTCGGGCTGCCGCCTGTTCCAGCCGCTCTTTCAGCTGCCGTGGCACGCGAACGGCCATCTGCATGTAAGGTGGCCGGCTCACGTGGACAGCCTCGCGAGGGTAAGCACCCACGCCAACGCCAAACCGGCAAGGATCTGGGCACGCCAGCGGTAACGCACACGAAGCGCCCCGCTGGCGTGGCGGGCATTGACCCAATGGATACCGGCCAGGCCCAGGGCAGCGGCCAGGAACGCTGTAGCCAACATGGCGGCCAATACCGCGCCCACGGTGGTCATGCCAGCGCTCCAGCCATGGTGGCCAGGACGAACCACTGTCCAGCGATGAGGACGTAGCCGATGAGCAATCCCTCCAAGCCAGCCCAGCGTTGGCCGGGGGTGCGCAGCAGCGCCGCGCTGTCGTTGAGCAAGGACCACCCGGAGAGAATGGACAGCCACTCAAAGTCAATGGTCGTAGCGGTCATAGATCGAGCCCTCCCCTCCAGCGGAATTGATGGTGGAGGGCAACATGACCTCCTCGTTTTTCACGCGTCCGAACACGCTGGCAAACACGTCCATGAGCGTGGTGCTTTGGGCCGCGTCCCGTTCGGCTTGGCGCGCATACTCGTCCAGCCCCGACGGGAACACCTGGCGTGCGCCGTTGACGGCGCCGCGCAACCCGCTGGCGTTGGGCATGCTCGCCCCAAAGGTGCGGTTCCACGTGTCGGAAAACCGGTCCAAGCCGTCCATGCCCATGAACAGCAACCGCGCCAGCACCAGGGCAACCACGGCGTTGACGACCAGCCGCTTCGTCAGTCTGAATCCAATGAACATGTCCCCCCTTTCGTTTCGTTGGTCGGTGTCAGACGCACGCATCGCGAACGTCATACGTTTGGGATACACCGACACGCGAAACCCACAAGGGGGTTATTTTGACTAAAGCTAAAAATTGGGAGAAAAGCCCGATCACGCTGCAGGCGCGGCTGCACTTGCCCGTCAGCCGGCGCTCGACTGGGGCATTGCTTTGAACGGTTCGACTGACGAAATTGGCAGGGCTAAATCGGGCCCAAGTCTTTGACCACCGCCTGGCCAGGCTTCAAAAAGCCCAATAGCAACCGTCCGCCGGCGACGGTCCGCCTCATGCTGGCGTTGAGGTATCGAGCCTGGAGCTGCGCTGCCACCAGCAGGTCCTGGGTGGCCATGCTGGCGATCGCCGGGCTCACGGCCTATTGCTGTACAGTTCAGACGCAGATGCATGGTTGTTCGATCGAGGCTTGCAAGCCAGTGGAGCTGGGGCTGAAGTTCATGGAAAGCTTGCCGATAAACCTGTAACAAGGTAAATGAGGCGAGAAGCCAAGCGAAGCGATGGCGCGTTTCAGATCGGGGGTTGCTTTGAGCGTTCGAGAAAATCGGCGTCGCTACGTCTTGACCGTAATAGGAGCCACGGCGGTGTGCCTCTTGGCGATGCTCGCGGTCGCCCAAGCCATCCTCTACGTGCGTGACAAGGAAGGGGCGGAGGCAGTGGCGGAAGCCGCGGTGACGCGCGCGGAGGCCATATCTCGTAACCGGCGCGTAGCGGCCGAACAAGCCTCTCGCATCGGACAGCCGCCTTGCTCCGACACCGACATCGACTCACTAAAGGAGATCGCGTTCCGCTCCATCTACATGAGCGACATCGGTCGCATCCGAGACGGACGCCTTGTCTGCAGCGCTCTCTGGGGGCGCTCGCGCCCCTACACCCTCCCCGCCCCACGCTTCTCCAGCGGCGCTGTCCGGCTTTGGCACGCGTCGGATCTCGTTGGCTCCCCCTACACCGGGTCCAATCTGATCGCCCAAGGCGACACGTTCACCGTGTCCTCCCCGTCTGCCTTCGAGAGCTTGGACCCTGCGCGCAGCAGCTCCATCAGCATCGAAACGAAGGACCGATCGTTTACATTCCGCACCTTGTCCCCGACCAGCCGCGTCGGCACCCCGTCTCTCGTCCAAGCTCAACATTGCAGCCGGGTGGCCGACGTTTGCGCGTTCGTTACCAGCCCTAGGCACGTGGTGTCCGAACTGCCCTCGGCGTTGCTCACCACCATCCTGGCAGCGGGTGCCTCGGTAGGGCTGTTGCTCGCGTTCTTGCTGATCAAACACCAAATCACGGCTCGGCAAACCATCCAGCAACGGTTGGTGCTTGCACTGAAGCGCAGCGAGATCGAACTGGCCTACCAGCCACTGCGTCGAATTGGCACGCGGGAGCTCGTGGGATTTGAAGCGCTCAGCCGCTGGCGCCCGCCGGGAGACGATGAAATCCCGCCGGCCATCTTCGTGCCCATCGCCCACCGATTCGGCCTGAGTCCTGATCTTTTTCGATACGTGCTGGCCCGTGCCATGAATGATCTCGCCCCCGCGCTGAGGGAGCATAGGAACCTCTACGTAAGCATCAATGCCGAGCCCGTGGACATGGCCCAAGAGTGCGTCGTTCGCTACATCGGCAGCGTCACCAACGATTTTGGCGTGTTGCCAGAGCAAATTCGCATCGAGATCACCGAGCGGGAAGAACTCGTGTCCGCTGCCGCAAAGAGCAACATGCAGGCCCTCTCAGTTCTGGGATACCGGTTCTTGATCGACGACTTCGGGACCGGCAGCGCCAACTTCTCCCACCTCGCCCAATCGCCATTTCGAGGAATCAAGATCGATCGCATGTTCGTGGCCGCTATCAACGAGGACTCCCCCCTGCGGCCCGTTTTGCCAGGGATGTATCGCATCGCACGTGAGCTTGGGCTGGATGTCATCGCAGAAGGCGTCGAATCAGAGGCGCAAGATTTGCTGCTCTACCGGATTGCTCCAGAGGCTATTGGCCAAGGGTGGCACTATGGCTGCCCTCTCTCAACCAAAGACGCGCTTGCCGCCATCCAAGTTGGGTAGCCCTCGCGCACGGGTCGACCCGAGCGCGTTCACTGGCGCTTGACGTTCGCCCTAGCAAGATGTCCGTGCGTCCGATGGACGCGACAATCGTGAAAATCTCCGCTATGGCGCTGACCCCAGTTGGCGCCGCCGAACCAACGGGGTGACTCCCCCTCGCCCTAGGTGACGCCCCGGCAGTTCAGGGCATCGTCGTGATCGGCACCCCTAGCAGGCGGCCTCTTTAGGGCAACGCGCGACACACACCCTCAGCAGTGGTCGCAACCGACTGGCCGCCGGTCTGGCCTTTTGCTGGTTAACGAACTGGCTCAGCGCTTTCCAACAGCGCCGCTCGGTGACTTCCCTGTGCCTAAGGCTGTCGCCGTGCAGCCCGCCTCTTTATCATGCTCCTGCGACGGCAATAGAGGAATCGGACAGCGGTATCTGGCGTGCGGACTGCGCGGACGACCCCGTAGATGAATTCTTCAGAATCCAATTTTCTCATCTGGTTCCGGTGGGGTTGTCGCGGTGCATCATGTGCATTCCGCTCTGTTCAGCTTTTTGTTCATCTTCATGCCCAACATTGGACGTTTCTTCATCGATCAGGTTGAGGGTGTGCGGCGGGCCGACGGCTCGCTCTTGCAGGTCACGCGGATCAGTTGCGCTTGTCTGGAATGCGGCCGCCAACTGCGATTGGTTCCAGGGCATGGCCTGCTGGACTTGGACGGCGCCGCCGTGCTCACTTGCCCGCTCTGTGACAACCGCTAGGCGGTGGCACGCGCGAGGTTGGAAAAGCTTTGCCCCCAACCTAACCATCCGCGCATGGCGAGTCGTGATTGAAGAGTGGACCGCTGTGTGCTGGCCCGAAAGGGCCGATTGACGGTGCAGTCAAGCGGAACGCTCACCGGTTTCCAACGCTTGAGCTTGGGGCCACCCTGCTGCCAGACCGCGATTCGGTGGCCAGCCAATGGAGGAGGGGTATGCACAAGGCTGAGACGGAGGCGTTGGTCAAGTTGGAGCTCCGCCTGAGCGAGTGCGAGAGGCGCCTGCCCAACGCTGAGGGCAAAACCAATGCCTTGGAGTATGCGGTCAGGGCTTTGGTGGCCAGTTCTGCCAATCCCACCACGGTGCGCCTTGCATGGGCCCACCTGATGCCCATGATCGTCGACATCCATGTGCCTCCCCAGCCAACGCTCCAATGCAGACTTTCTGCTTGGCTTGCGTCATGGACTGAGGTCCGTGGCCGAGCAAATCGACGCTTTGCCCTGCCCCCTAGAGACCTCCCAGATCGAGAACGGTTGCTTGGCCCTTTGAGAGAATTGCTGCCAACAGACGACCGCCCGCTAATGGCCGCTCGCTGTCGCCGTTGAGGTAAGCGGCTTGCAAGCGTCCTGCTGCCATCAACTCCGCCCGTCCCATGCCTGCTGGCTGATTCCGCAAGGGCTCTCCTGGCGACGCCAAGCCTCCCACCAGCGCTTGGACCACGGCGGGACGGCCATCTTCGGACTTTGCATAAGCGGTGGCAACCATGCGCTGGGCGTGCGCCGACCAGCCGCCCAAAACCAACTCCGTGTGCATAGCGCTGATGGGTATGCCAGCGGCTGCCGCCGCGCTCACGTAGTTTGGCCAGAGGCGATCAATCACGCCGCCAAGCTCGCCGGACAGCCGCTCTATCGTGAAGTCTGCTCGAAAACTGGCTTGGAGACAGAGCTCGTAGATTCTTAGGAAGAACTGGGCCGACCCACGCGTGGCCAAGACGGCGTTGTGCTGAGGCAGCAGAAGCAACTTGGCGCCCTCTGAGTGCGCCCCGGTTTGAGCATCTTGCGCAAGGGTATCGACGGTCACAGCCAAGTGATCGGCACTCAGCAACACGTTCAAAATGCTCATCTGCCGTCCTTGGGATCCATTCAGTCGATTGAACCTTCCAACGCCAATTCAGCCATTGGGGTTGTTGAGAATCTCAGACGCAATCCGCTCTCCCGCGTCCAACGCATGGAGGCACGACGACGCTTTGATGCTCAAATCCGAGCGCCCTCCCACGCCGTGGACCTCGACAGCGAGAAGAACCCAACGGCTTTCACTGAGCCGCCAGATCTCGGAGGTGTAAACGTGCTCTCCCACCGACAAGGTGACCCGTTCTAAATCTTTGCCCGGCTTGGAAGTACCCATGGCCCTCGAACCCTGACTGTTCAAAAGCAGTGTGCACGCGAACGCCGCTGGCCGCAATCAATCCCGTATGTTCCACGCTTGCCCTTCCTGCGACGCGGAAAGTCAGGCTCAGACGACTGCAACCTAGCAATTCATCCCTCACTGGCGGCCGGCAATGTGACTCCGAGCGTCGCTTCGTTCCTGTGTAGCAGACCGCTTGCCTAAATGCTCAGTTCGCCCCTCCTTTGCTAAGTGGCCTAGACAGGGGCCCAACGTAGACCGAGGCAGCCGGCCCACCTGTGAATCGCACAAGGAGATCCATCGCCGTAGCATTCATTGCTTCCGCATCGCCCCGCTGCGCGAAGCCGGCCCAGCCCGCCATCGCGATGCTCTGCAGCTGGCCCTTATTGGCCTCAAACAATCGCATTGGCCACCGCGGCAGCCGGCGTTGCGAGACACGTCCGCGTGCCAACTCAATCAAGTTCAGGTGGCTGCGCGCTTCGGATGCCCTGGCGTATGCAACGCGAAGGCCGTCCGGTGCGCCTTCCATGTAGGACAGGAAGCGGGCCCCGTCGTAGAGGGTCACACCAGTCACCCCGGCTTGCCTGTTGAACCGCTCAGCATCGGCCATCAACTCAACCAGTCGGCCAGCGGAGAGGTAGGGGCTGGCCTCGCTCACAAAGACCACCGCACGATTTGGCATGACATGCTCCAATGACTGCTTTAGACCAAAAAAACTGCCGGGTCGTGGAGAGCGACACGCGCTACTCGGCACCCTTTGATTTTGCCTTCCAAGCGCCGGTTTCCAAGTCCTTCCGCAGCACCCAATCCTTAGCGGGAATCTTTGCACCACGGGCGGTCAGGTAGCTCGGCATGGAAAGAATGATCTCACCGTCTTGAACCAGACAATTGGTCGAAAGGACCACGCCATCGCTGAGCTCGACCAAGCACGTGATTCCCTCGCCCGATTCGGCCTGCTCTCCGTTCAGGGTCGCTGCGGCCCCAGGGTAGATGTGGCTGTGAGTCAATTCCAACCGCATGGCAGGCCCCTATCGACTGTGCCAAATTGCCAACGCCCGTGCTTCCGCTTGTCCGATCTCAACCGCGGGACCTACAGGCAAGTCCGCTACCCCGTCATCGCGGGATGTCATTCATCCGACTGTTGACCAATTCGGCAAGCCGTTCCATTCCCGTTTCAGGCACGAACTTCCCACCGAAGCGCTGGGAGAAGTTAACCCAGTCCGACCTCATCAACCCTTTCATCTCGGCCTCCGACACTGGCAGGAAGAGCAACGCATGCGCAGGGAACCGCAACTGCTGGATGGAGCCCCGCGCCAGCTCAACGATTTCGGTATGCAGGGTGAAGGACTGGGTGTAAACGGAGCTCGCAGCCACCGCACTCGCTGTGCCTTCCAAATACGTTAAAAACCTGCTGCCGTCGAAGCATACAACTGCACGCGAGCCGCACTTGGCATTGAACTCTCGGCCTGCACGCATGACTTCGGGCAAGCGCTCCTCACCGATCTCTTCCACAGCCGCGCTTACGAACACCACCGCACACTTAGACATTACGGGCTACCTTTCACTCGGCACCAGTGCAAGCCGGCCAACGTGGATCAGCTGTGTACAAAACGCAGGCCAGCTTGAATTTCAGTTTTCAGTTGCGCTATTCCTGAACCTTTAAGAGTGCTCCATGGCTAGCCCCGTCCCCGACTCAAGTTGGCTGCAAGAGCAATGACCTCGCTAGGGATCACGGCCCCGAGGTGCGCGAGAACCGCGGCTTTCGTCCCTCTTGTGGCTCCGTGGGCGGCGCGAACTGCGAGCTACGGACGATGGACAGGATCAGTATCCGACAGCGGCAGCGGTGAGAGCAACGCCTGCGCGCCGCCCGTCATTTCGGCCGTCCGGGTAGATGGGCTCACCGCACCACAAACGGCCGATCTGTAAGCGAAACAAACCGAGCGGGTTGTGTAGGGCTTAAATCCTTTGGCGGCCCGCCAGGCTCAGCCGAAGCGATCATTGCTCCGCCGATTCAGGCCCCCGGTGCACGCGAGACAGACGCCAGCCACCGTGCGACTTGAAATAGCCGGTGTCGCCCGTCAACGAATAGCGGACTCCGGCCCAAATCGATGTCGCTACGGAGCTGTGCCAAGCGCGAGCCTTCTGGTAGGTGTAGTGAAACGAACGCATCATCTCGCTCTCCTGCGGCGCAACCATTCCCGGCAGGACGGCGCCTTGAAGAGCGCGATTACAAGCTGGAGCAGCGCCAGACCAGTTGCGGAAGCCAAGATAACCATAGCAAGAGACAAAAGTAGTTCCATGATGGGGTCCTACAGTCCCACGGGTTGGCAGCAAGTCATAGCGCCCGGGCCATTGGCGCTCAGCGGCCCCCTGTCCGCTTGGGGGTGAAGATCGCCGCAACCGCGTGACATCAGCGTGAAAGTCATCTGCCGATCGTTTGCCTATGAATCCACCCAAAGGTACCCCTGCATCGGCGCTCTACCCCAGCCAAGTCGAGTTGATTGAACGGTTCAGGCAACGTGCCTATTTCCATCAGTTAGCCTTGCCAATCTTTCGGAAGAATCATCCGACACTGGCCGCTACGTTACCGATGGGTCAACTCCCGCACGTTGACCGTTCGACACAGTTTCCCCGCCGCTTCTAAAATCAACCGAGTAGATGCGGCGCTGGTGCGCAATCGATCGCGGATGAGGCGCCAAGAAAAAGCCTCCCGCGGACATCTACGCCCGATCAGCTTTAGCCGCTGAGGCCAATGGCAGGCAGCAGCTAGCTTCAATTCCCTCTGCCGCACCACACCCTCACCCATCAGTTTCGATATCAAGACTTAGGCCTTTACCGCTGCATCCTGATTTGATCGCATGCAGGACCAGGGGCAACAGCAAGCCAGACGAACCAAGGCCCTTCGCGTGTGACCGCGGTGATCTGCGCTTGAATGGGGATTCTCGCCCCCGTCCCCCGTTGCCGGGTGAGATGGCCTCGACGGCACACCCACGGTAACCAAAGCTCTTCGGGCCACCATGAGGGGCCCATGGGCATCCGGTGTCAGACTTCTTCCCGGAACACGTCGAATTTCTCGGCCAGCCACTGCTCCACGGTTTTCCCTTTGAGCTCTTGGGCCAAGTAGCTGGCGCACAACGAGCTGCCGTCCGAACGCAGGTTGGCCACCGTGTGCGCAGCCATGACTGCAGCCCCAAACAGGTGCCCCTGGGTGCGCCCGTTTTCCTCCCACCCTTTGGGCAGCGATTCAATGGCCGCCAAGGCTTCTTGCCCTGACAGGTATTGGATGCAAGTCAGGTAGGACCATTGGAGGCCCACTTCCTCGCGCAAGCGCCTGCCGGCGGCCTTCTCGTCCAATCGGCCCTCGGCACTGTCCAGCAGCACGTGGGCGGCCGCGATGGCTTTGCCTTGCGGCGAGAGCCGGCTCTTCTTCTTGGGGCACAGGCCGCGCATGATCAGGCCTTCTTGCCGGCCTTCTTGGCGACGGCTTTCTTCGCAAGTTTCTTGACGGCCTTCTGGGCGGCCTTCTTCACCGGCTTGCCCGCCTTCTTGACCACCTTGCCCGGTGCCTTCTTCGATGCGCCATGGGCCGGGGGAACTTCGCTCCGGGGTTGGCCTGAGCCCACGCCTTGCCCTCGGCGGACTTGGCCCACGCGGTGAAGGCCTTGGGGGCCAAATCCCGACCTGCCCACGTCTCACCGGTTGGGAGGCGATACTTCGGCGCGACCTTGCCCAGCTTGCGGCCCTTTCGGGGTCCCGGGGCAGCATTGGCGGCGTGCGCCGGCTTGGCGTCGATCGTTTCTCCGATGAGCTTGGCCACCTGCCGCCGCTGGGCCGGACTGAGGACCTTCGCATACTTCTGCAGGACCGCCAGGGCTTTGGGCACCTCGCCGTCGCGCTTCTCCACCAGTTTCTTCTGGGCTTAGAGCTGTTTGATTTCGGCGTTGAGGGATTTCAGGGTGGTCAGGGCCAAAGGAGCGTTCCGGTAGGGAATCCAACGGTTATAGCCCATCGTTCCTAGCATGGCCACCCGAACGGGCCCCATCTTGACACCCACCACCCTGGGGCGCGATAACTCCCTTGCCGCGAGGGGAAATGCCCCCGGCGTATTGCCTGCTTAGCTCAAGGCAACAGGTTCCCGATTCGATCGCACAAGCGACAACGGGATGGTTTTTCCTGTCTTTTGAGATCTAAGCATGCCCAAACTCCAACGCTTGAGAACCGACGCTTTCCACGCCCAGAAGGGCCGCTGCTGCTACTGCAGCCTGCCGATGTGGAACGCCTCACCCGATGAACTAAAGCCGTTCGGCCTGCGCGCCAAAACGGCCGCGCCGCTCCGTTGCACCGCTGAGCACCTGGTGGCCCAGCAAGAGGGCGGCAAGGACGTGGCCGGCAACATCGCTGCCGCCTGCTGGCTCTGCAACACACGCCGGCACAAACGCAAATCGCCGCCCTCCCCCGAGGCTTACCGCGCCTTCGTGCAGAAACGCTTGGCGAAGGGCAAGTGGCACCCGCCGGTGGTGGCCAGACTACGTGTCAAAGCACCTGGAACGCCACCACACGACGGATGAGTTCCGCCACGCTCACGTGCTGCCGCTGCGCCTCGCGGCGGACGCGGTCGGCCAAGTCTCGGGAAGCTCGGATAGGCGGCAAGCGGTCGTCCCTGGGGCCGGCAGCGGGAGAGCGCAGCAGCTGGGGGCGCGCCAGGTAGGCGGTGAGCCATTGGCGCACGGCTTCGCTCTCGCTCACCCCGGCTGCTCTAGCGCGTGCGGCCAATGCCTGGCGCAAGGTTGAAGAAAGGGACACTTTCGGCAGCACGGCCGTCAAGGGAGGCTTGGACGTCAGCGTCACAGCCTCTGCCTCGGTCGGCCCACGGGGGCTGGGCGGAAGAAGCGCTCCAATCGTTTGGTCTCCAGCAACGCTTCCATGAAGGCACCCATGGCGTGGGTGTAAGCGTCCTCGCTGGCCGCCAACCGCAAACTCAGCGCAAGCCGTTCCCACTTCCCGTTCGGTGCGCATGCGATGGCGAACAGCCAGTGGTGCGTCCAGTCATCCTCCAACCTATCGGACGCGACAAACAGCACCTGGTGATCCCGTTGGCATGCCAGCGACAACAACGCACGTCCAACGGCTCGAAGGTGGGCGAACCGCAGCAGGTCGCGTTGTTCCGCGTCAGCCATCGCCAACTCATCGATAAATCCCTCCGGCAGGCGAAACCCCACCCGGTAGCCCGCTGCACTTTCGTAATGAGCGGCGCCCTCCCACAATTGCTGAATCCCATCGAAGTCCTGGCCCAACGCGAAGCGCCGCATGGCGTGCTCGGTCACCTGTCCGCGCAACTTCAACACAGACAGGCACGAACCGCCCCAGCGAAGCCTGTCCAAAGGTGTCCCCAACAGCGCACTGAAAGAAATGCCGTGGGCGATGATGTCCTGGCGACAGAGGCACGAGAGATCAATCACCAGAGGCCTTCCTTCTTGCACGCCTCAGGGTATTGGCTGGAATGGCTGCAAGGACGTTCCAGAATGTTCTTCGAAAACTCATAAGCGCCAAGCGCGTAGTCGGCCTCCCAATCCACCAACTCCTTGTTGTCGCCTTTCAGGCAAACCGCCCATTGGTAGCGCTTAACCTCATCCTCTCCCCTCTGGAAGAGCTTGTAAGCCTCTATCTTCTCAGTGCCCGGCACGTTCATCCGGTAGAGCACCTTAAAATTGTCGGCTGCCGCCACACGCGCCTCGTTCAGCCTGCAAGTCAGCCCATCTTTTTCCCACGTTCCATCGGAGCATTCTTTGGGAACGCCCTCGTCGGCCACGGCAATGATCTCGGCAGCCATGGGCATCGCCTCCTCGATCGCCTGCGCCCTCTTGGTTACCGCATCCTTCTTTTCCAGCTTCTCCGTCAAAACGGCGATGGTGAAGAGGACGCAAAAAAAGGCGCCGACATCCCCAGGGTGAACTTACCAACCTCGCTCAGGATGTCCCACGCCCGGTCCCAACCCTTCATGCACCCTCCTTTCTGGAATACGTTTGTATTCCTTCTCCCCCATGCAAACAGAGAGCGGCGCGGTGTCCAGGGCTTCGGGACGGCTAAACTCAGAATGTGCGGCCTCTGGCCGACAGATTCAGAAGCCCGCATCCTCCACCGACCTTGAAGGCACCCATGCCCGTCTCTGATCCCCTCGCGTTCGACCTGCTGCGGGCGTTCGCGCAGCTGGAGTTTCGACTCAAGAACGATCCAGGCTTTCTTCGCGCCGGTCCCTACCGAATGGCCCAGGTGAACTGGCCTGCGGTGGATGAAACGGTGTCACGGCTGGACGATTCACTCTTCTTCGATCGGGTGTCGGACAGCACGCGCGAGCAGATTCTCTCACCTCCGCGTGACCGCCCGATGGTCCAAGAGGTGGTGGTGCTCAACGGCCTCAACCGCGCCGTCTTCCAGCGCCTACCCCTTCAGCAATCCAATGCCTGCGCTCTGGTCGAAGCCGCACGCCGCGTGCGCAACAACCTCTTCCACGGGGGCAAGGAGGAGCCGCATTTGGGCGATGATGACGAGTGGGCCGCCGCCGCACTGGACGTGGCCGAGTGCCCGCTTCACCTGCTGAACTATGGCACGCTTAGATCGGGGGTAGGCCCGTGGGGGAGATGGGACGCCCATGCTTTACCTGAAGACCGAATAGCTTGTCGCCGGCAGACACCGGCCGACCGGTAAGCTGCTGTGCGCGCGGCAGCAGATCCAAGAGCACGCATCATAGGATGATAAAGTCCGCCCCAGCTGGACAGCTGATCTGACATTGGAGTTGCAATGGACCTAGAAGTGATCGAAGCAGTGCTGCTGAAATGGGCTCGCCAAGAACCTATCATCGCGAAGATCCACTTGTTCGGGAGCCGGCTAAGAGGCGATCATCGCCCCGACAGCGACATTGACATCGCGGTGGAGCTTGATCTTTCAGCGGCACCAGGAGTCGACTTTAGCGATGGGTTCGCGACCTTCAGCCGATACTCCGAGCACTGGGAGGCCGAACTAGCGCAACGACTGCCCATCCCGGTTGACTTGGAGTTCTACCATGGCCCCGAGGAAACCCCGATCCTCCATGCGGGGCTCGAACGGTCGGGAAAGCTCATCTACGAAAAGTTTCGTTAGAACATCGCGCTCCGGAGCACCTAACGCCGCCGCCCCAGCCCCGACTTCCGCCCTGAGCCACGAGCGCTTCGATTCCACCATTTCACTATTTCGATGGAACCAAGCGCTCACCCGGGCTACTCAAAGAGACAACACCGGTTAAATGTCGTGCTGTTTGACAAAGCGAGATACCTTCTGCGCCTCAAGGTCTTTGTTCCAGGCCTTTGCAAAATCGTCTGGAACATCTAGGTTTGCCTCGTCGAACTTTACGGTAGCCGGCAATTCACGCCAGAACAGTTCAATAGACGCAGCAAAGTCATCGACGTGAACATCCGACACCTCCATGTCGGTGTCGTCGAACAAGTTCCATCCGTGAGAACTTGCTCGCAAGAACTCCGGGTAGCGCAGCTGGAGATCGTCCAATGACTTCCCCTCCCCGTGCTTGAACACATTGACGACCAACCGCATGGCATCAATGCGTGGGTAACAGGCGAGAGCAGAAAGGTCCAAGCCGATGGCTTCAAGCAACCTCTCCAGCTTCGCGCTATCCAGCTTCCAAAGAGCGCGCCGCGTGTTGTCGCCGATCACCAACTTGGGCCACCTAAACTCACGAACGAGGAAGCGTCGAAATGTCTTGTCCCAATGGTGATACATGCCAGCCACCACACTGAGGCGGGTTCGATCATGCATCTCACTTAGAAGCTGGTAGAACTCGACGCCGTGATCGCGCGCAGCGTCCGCTAGATCGCCAGGGTCGTGCCAGTCAGGGTCGAAGGACTGACCGCTGCGCTCCCAGTGCTCGGATTCCGCTTGATCGGCCTCCGCCTCAATGTTGGCGAACTGAGACAGAAGGCGGGTCTTGGCCTGCTCAACGTAGAACCGATGCTCCGAGACGCGGAGCTCCCGTTCGGAATCCACCAGCTGATAGGCGCTCCACTCGCGGCCGCTCATGCCGGCTGAACCGCAGGCGGGGCATCCAGCCATTCGATCAAGGATCGAATGCCATCTGCGTCCGAGCAGCAATCTTCCAGTGGCTCGCTCTCCAATCGGACTTGGAGAGACAGCCAGGCGTGTTCCGACTTCTCCGAAATCCCAAGGTGAGGCTCAATGGCACCAGCGCCCCACAACCAAAGGCCTTGAGCACGCATTTTCTGTATTAAAGCAGCGATGTGGGGCTTTGCTTGGTCATCGGCCGCAAGCAACTCGAATGCCTTCGAAGCCGGCCCTTGAATCCCCTTGCAAGGCAACGCTCCGTCTAAAGTCACGACGCCCGCGCCTGCCATCCTCGCGAGAACGTTCTTGCACGCAGCAACATCGGGATCATCCGCCTGCAGGAAACCATGCTTTGTTGCTTGGCGGAAAGCGAAATCCAAGTCCACGATGGCACACGCAGGCAACCCTAGGGCAGACAAAACTTCCATTGACTTACGAGTATCCGAGACCCCACTCATCGCAACAATTGCCAACGATGACTGCCCCATGGTTTTGCCCGCCACCAACTGGAAGATGGATGGCAACAGCCGGAGTTCGGTCTTCCCTTCTGTGAGCACGACTTTGTCGGCAAACAATATCTGAGACGAATTTGTCAGGCTGAATAGCTGCTGGAGTTGATGCGTGGGATTGTCCACCAATTGTTCTACGACGGATTGCATGCGCGGACGGGCTTTGGTTCCCTCCGGATGCTTTTTCGTCATTAGCAGAGCGTTCTTCGCGTCCTTGGCCAAGATCATCTGAGCAGAGTGGGTTGAGAACACGACCTGATATCCAGCCTCTGACAACGCACGCAAGGCTTCACGCACCTGCTCCACTGCAAAGGGGTGCATGAAGAGTTCCGGCTCGTCCACCAGCAGTAGCGTTACTCCGCCCGCAGCCGCTGCTCCACGCTTGAGATCCGCCAGATGCCGGACCATGGCCATCTGGATGGCGCGCTGCGCGCCATGGCCGTATGACCCGAAGGCACGTCCACGCCCCTCCCCTTCGTAAACTTTGACAGTTCCCGCCTTAATGAGGTCATTGAAGACCGGCACTGGGAAATCCAGCTTGATGTGGATACCAGGAAAAAGATCCGAAATCTTACGATTGATTGAATCGTCGATGCGACCCAACTCTTTAAAACGATCCCCACCTTCTGCAGAGATCATTCCTAGGATGGCTGCCAAGTGCGGGGTCAAGGCCTCCTCGTGCTGCTCTTGGATAGCGGCAAGCATCGAGGCCAGCAGCTTGCCGATCGTGGTCGTCGTCTTGGCCTTACTGGCGTCCTCCTCAGCATTCTCCATTGCTCCGATGCGAATAGGATCTGGAAAGAGTGCTGAGATGGCGTTATCGATGCCCGTAGGGTTCGGCTCCCAGTCGCCTGTGTCGGGATTCATCACGGTCAGTTCGGTGTCGCCCCCAGGCACCTGCTGTTCGCGACGAACCATCAGCGCCCCGTCCCGAACGTGTCCTTCAATCTTCTTTCGGTGCTTTTGCTCCAGGACCGCCAGATCAGCCTCGGTGATCCCACGCAGCGTTCCCATCACTTGCACCGGCAGGGTCGGCTCGTGGAAATCTTCCACACCAAGCTTTGCCTTACGCACGAGCCATTGGAGCGCGGTAAGACAATTGCTCTTCCCGCAATTATTCAACCCAACCAGCGGTGTAAAGCTGGTCAGCTGCAAGCTTGTGGAAACACATGATCTAAAATTCAGAACATCCAAACTTGAGATGTAGACAGCCATTCCATTGCCCCCTGTTATCCTGATTACTTACCGATCGCTGCAGCTGATCGGTAAGGCTGCTGTTGTTTTCATCCCTCAACTGCGCGATGAGGCAGACGGCCCGCCCGTCGCTGCGCTCGGCCCACAACTGTCCGACCAGGCGCCCTCCCATTTTCCGGCCAGCCGTAGATCAGTCCCCGCCGTTGTAGTCCACCACCAGCAGGAGCCCTTCAGCAAGACGAGCGACGAAGCCTGGTTAGCCCCGAAGGTCTACCGTTGCCCAGCATATCAATCATTTATCACAACAATACTTTCGGCGATACTACCCTTTCCAGCCTTCAGATTCAGATCCATGGACCAGGGACAGTAGTGCTCCGGAGGTGATGAGCCTCCTGGCGGCAGTCACACGGTAGATGAGCCGTCATGCGAACCAGGCAATCGCTACGCACGACCTCCAAACCACCAGAGGACACGGCTTGTTGGCCCAAGCATTGTTCATAAGCAGCATATGAGCCCCCTCTCAGCCCCTGAGACAGTGGCCTCGCCTTGCCCCCCCCCTGTCTCGACACCTCTTGGAGCACCTGCCTCTCGCCCGGCTTGGGGTCGAGTGAGGTTAGAGTAGTAAAAACTGCGCAGGGGATGACAACGCGCAGGCTCTCAAACGGAAATTAAGGGGAACCGCATGGCTCATGACACAGACTCGCAGAAGATCAGCTTGCCCGAATGGCTGTCCATCAATCCTTGGGCGATCGTCTTGGTCGTCACTGCATTGATTGCAGGTATTCTCATGGGAGCACAACACAGCAAGGTTCCAGAGCTTGCCAACGTCATTGTCGGCCCGGCCGTAGGTTCGTTCCTTGCAGTTGGAGCTGGTGCATGGCTCGCGAATTGGCAGGAGCGCCGAAAGCGCACCGAAGCCAAAGTCTTCATCGCGCCTATCTTGGGTGAGATCACCCAAGCCATTGAAGGCGCCATCAACGGTTACGCAAATTACGAACGGCTTCTTCAGGAGCATAGACTCACCAAGCCAGCTCCAAAGGATGGACGGGTCGCCGCCGCCTCTTGCTTAGCAAAGCTTGAGGAAGAGGGCCACAAGATCAATCGCCGGCTGCACCAGCTCCAGACGGCCTTCAACTCCGTGGGCTATCAAGGCAGTGTTCTGTATGCAGACGCGCTGGAGATCCTCAAACGAATCCAGTCACGACTGGACAAGCACTCAGAGGAAATGGGGGAAACGGACGCTGACATTTCCGAGCGCACCGTCGGCGACCTCATTGATCTGTGGCGCTGGTCCGATTCCCTCAAAGCAACGGCCGTGTCTGGAAAATACACACCATCGATTCGGCCATTGCCCGATGGGGTCCGAAACGATCACCGCTGGAGTGCTAGCACGCCGTCCTGACAAATTTCTACTTGCAATCCAGATCGAGAGCGACCGTCGCGTTGCCCAAGTTGCTGGGCAACGTGGCCTTGCAGACCCCTTCCACCTCCACCGTCTGGCCGGGGCGCGGCTGCTTCAGGTAGAGCACCCCGTCATAGCCCACCTGGGTGGTCTCGGTCGCCGTCTTGGCCACCGTGCCCGCTTCGATGGCCGAGCCAGTGAGGCGGAAGGTGCGCGCGGCCTCGGTCAGGACCGGGAAGGTAAGGTGCATGCCGGCTTGGCGGCCAGCGGTGGCGGTTTGCTCGATCTCGGCCAATTGGGTGCCCAGTGGCAGCGCCCGATCGTCTACGCGGACCTCCGTGGGCACCATCGGGGTCACCTCGCCCACCACCAGGCGGCCTTGGGCGTTGGTCTTCCCCACCAATCTGCCGCCCACCCTCACCGGCACCCCGGCTTGGCCGGGCACGTCCACCACGGCGAAGGATTCGGCCGGACCTAGGAACGTCACGCCCTGGCGGTCCAGGTGGACGGCACCGGCCATCGAACCGGAAGCCCAGGTGCCGCTGGGCCCGTGCTCGGCGTTGATCTGGGCCCACCCTGCCCGGGTGGTCCAGTTGGCGTTGGCCCGGGCGGTCTGGCCAGCCGCTCCCTCGTCCACCGAAGCAGACAAGCCGACAGGGGTTCCCAACACCGTGGGACGGGCGCGTCCTTGGACGGCCCAAGCGGTGGCATCGGGGGCTTGCCGGGCCCTAACGCTCACGCCCTTGCCCCGGCCGAAATCGTAGCTGTAGCCCACCTCCACCCGGGTTTCCTTGCGCTCCAGATCGCGCAACGCGGAGACGGCCACGGTGTGCCCGTAGCCACGCCAAGTCAGCCCGGCGTCGGCGTAAGCGGTGCGAAAGCGTGGCGTGCGCACGTCCGAATAGCTGGCCCGAAGGGACCACTGGGGCGTGGGCCGCCAGAAGACCGAGCCTCGGGTGCGCTGCTCCACCTCCACCGCATTGGAGGCGCGCAGGCGCCAGTAGTCCTGTTGGCGCTCGTGCTCCAGGCGCACGCCAAACCCCGGGCCGCGGTAGTCGTAAGCCATGGCCTGCCGTTGGCCGCCTTGGGTTGACGTGCCCACTTCCAGATCCAGCGTGCCGTAGGTGCCAAGCACCGTGGTGGCCCCCAACGCCACGTTGGCCTTACCGTTCGATGAGGTTTGGGCGGTGCCGCGCAGGCTCCACCGGTCATTGAGGCCCCAAGCCACCGACCCGGTCGCGCCCAACGTCCCGTAATCGCTCTCCCCTTGCCGCACCCGGCCGGCGGCGACTTCCCAGGTGGTGAGCCCTTTGCGCAGCAACGTGGGGGCAACGTAGAAACGCTGATCGCTCACCACCGTTTCGCGGCCGTAGGGGTCTCGCACCACCACTTGGGCTTGCTGCGCACCGGCGCCCAAGGCGCTGCCATCGGCCGTGAACGGCCCCTTCCCCACCTGGCCCTGCAGCACACGGGCGCGGTTGGCCAGGACTTCGACCGTGGCCGGATCGAGCGCCACGCCACCGAGCATCGGGACGGGATAGGTGGGCGTCAACGGGTCCAACGCCCGCGGGTCCTTGGCCACGCGCACCCCGCCCAGGTTGACCGGAGAGGACGACGGACCAGCGAACACATCGCCGGCCTGGTAAGTCACCAAGCGGTTGGGATCGTCTTTCTGCCAGCGCGTCACGCCGCGAACGTAGCCGGTGCCCGACGCGTCGGTGTTGACCTGCCCGCTGGTGCTGACAACGCCCCAACGGCCCGCCTTGCGGACTTCGTGCCCCAAGGAGAGCGCCTGCTGTTGCTCGGACACCATGCCCGCCACGCTGTAGTTCACCAGCACCCCGGGAGCGGGCGGCGCGATGGGGCCGCGCTCGGCGCGGACACGGGACACGCGCTGGGCTTTGAGCCGGTCTGCCGGCAAGTCCAGAGCGACCGTGGCGCTGGCCTCGTCCACGGCAAAGCCCACGCCCAGCGCCTGGGCGCTCATCGGATCCGTTTGACCCGGTGGAAGCTGGAGTCCGACCTCGCGCCACGTGGCCGGCTCGGCGAACCACTGACCGCCTTGCTGCCAGAACGTGAGTGGATCCGCCTTGGCCTTGCCGCCGATCACCGGCACCAGGAACGCGGGTGCCACGCCTTCGGGCACCGCTGCGCTGGCCGACGATGCAGCCAGCAACAACAACGCCAAGGCGTGGCCACGCATGGATCACCGCCCCACAGGGACGGTGACGGGCTGGCCGTTGACGGTGATTGAAAGGTTTTCAGCGCGCTGCCCGGGCTGGGCCTCGTAGGTCATTGAGGCCCCCGGCAGGGTCCAACCCAACGCACCCTCGCGCCACGGCTTGCCACCAGCCGGGCCGATGGACGACACGCGGGCGGCGGTCTGGCCGTGGTTGGTCAGCCGGTAGCCCTTGGGCACCGCCTGGACGGTCACCTGGGGGACAGGCGCGTTGGCGACCTCAAAGGCCACGGGCAAGTCCTGGTTGACCAGCAACTGGACGCCTTGGACGTTGGGAGCCCTGAGCTGCATTAGCAGGACGCGGTAGTAGCGCCGCTCGCCCAGCGCGCCCACCCTCATCAACCGGGCGGTGCGCTTGGATTGGGGCGGGACGTCCACGAAGGTGGGCGCCCCCACGATATCCGTGGTGGGTGAAAACACGTTCTGCCCTGTGACCTGATCCCACCCCACGGCTTTCACCTGGTAACGCACCGACGCGTCGCCGCTGTTGTGCAGGGTCACGGCGACGTGCTTGGCCGAGGTATCGGCCATCAGGGTGGTGGGGCCGACGGAGATGGAACCGGCGGACGCCGAAAAGGACAGCAAGGACGCGGCGGCCACGGCCAAAAAACGTTGGGAATGGGTCATGGGGTCTCCTTTGGGGGTGTCTCCATTCAAGCTAGATCGGAATACCATTCCGTCAACCCATACCTACTCACCTTTTCAGCAACAAAAAGCCCCCGGGGCAAGCCGGGAGCGTCGGGACAACCGATGGGGATCAGTTGTAAGTGGCGGTGACGGTGACCGTGTCGGTGTAGTTGCCGCCCACGGCCTGCTTGAGGGCCAGGAAGCGCACCGCGTAGTTGTAGCTCTGGACGGTGCCGTCGCCAACGCCGGTGAACGCGTCGGTGTCATCCCCCCAGACTTGGCTTCCCTGCGGGTCCTTGAAGAAGCCGTAGGGGATGTAAGCCCCGGCGCCGTTGGTCACAGCCCGGTAGGTCTCATACCCGGAAAGCAGGCCGAAGTTCTGCCCCTGGCCCGGCGAAATGGAGTAAGTCGTGCCCGCGTTGCACACGATGCTCAGCCCGGAGGTGCGGGCGGCAGCTTCAGAGATGCCCGACCAGTCCATGCCTTCGATGGAGGTCACGGACAGCTGGCAGGTGTTGGTCAAGGTGCCCTGAATCGTCAGGTCCGCGGTGGTGTCGGCGGCGAACGCGGGCACTGCAAGCGAAGCCAGGGCGATGGGCAGAAGGGCGCAAAGGAAGGTCTTGCGTGTCACGGGTATCGTCTCCTTGAGAGGGATTGAGTGGGGATGAGTAGCCCCAGAAAGGGCCATCCCCTTACCGATACCTCGAATCTGAAAACGCGCAAGGGGGGGGGCATTGAGTCAGCGGTCAGAGCCTGGCTCGTTTGCCACCGGCCGCTGACTGTTTCCATAACCCATCCAGCTCACGCGCACGGTGCTGAGCCATTGCCTCCTGAATCATCCGCTGAAGGACGAACGCAAACGCGTCAGTCACAAAAACGCCCACGCCGATCCCGCAATCATCCGGCAAGCTGGAAATCTGTTTTATCGATGGCTGGTGAATGACCTCGTCGAGCTCAGGGGGCAGCGGGTCCACGAACGTGTCAATGAACGCGCGCACCTCGGTTTCGGCTGATTTGCAGAGGTCGGCGTCAGTGAGCAGCACCCGCAAGTCGGCAAGCGTGGGAAGCCACACCGTATTGAAGAGCGGGCCACCCACCGAGGGACTGACGAAATGGATGCCGTGAAGCACGGATGCCCTCTCACTCTTTCCGAGCCCCCCGTCTCCCCAATGACCGTTCATCCGAGGGGTCACGTCACCCATCATTAGCCAGTTCTGCGCGCCGCCGCCCCTGCTCTTCTCGCCAGCACTTGAGCAGGTGTTTGTAACCGGGCTTGGCTTGGGGGACGTGAAAGGATCGTCCGTAAACGTTGACCTTCCCGCCGTTATGGAGTTCGACGGCATGAACCGCACTCCATGTGGTCGCCCAGCCCAGGCTGTCCTCTTCTTCAAAGCTCACGGGCTCCAAGGAGACCGCTGCATAATTTTCAATCAAGCCGGGATTCAATCCCAACGCGATCATCTTGATTTCGTTGGTTGTGACGGTTGCGCTCATGTGACACCTCTTGTCTTGGTCGGCGGCATTGCCTACCACTGAATTCAAGGTAGATCACCCTGAAAATTTGTCCACGGCCTTAGTGGACAAAATCTTGACTAAAAGCAAAAAATGCGGAGCTAAGGCCGCAGTTTTTCCTAACATCACTTATCGCGCCGAAGGCGTTGGTGCTTTCCATCCATGCGGATGCTTTTTCAGATGCCGGCGCGCAGCGACCGGCGGCGGCTTCCGGCACAGGCTTTTTCTCCCACGGGGGTGGTCACACCCACCCCCTTGAGGCCATCGACACGTGCGAGGCGCCCGCGATCACCAGGTGATCCAGCACTCGGATGTCGAGAAGCGCAAGGGCCTGCTTGAGGCGGTCGGTGATGGCGCGGTCGGCCGCGCTGGGCTCGGGGTTTCCGCTGGGGTGGTTGTGAAAGAAAATGACCGCGGCGGCGTTGTGGTCCAACGCCTTCTTGGCGACGATGCGGGGATGGACTTCGCACCCGTCGATGGTGCCTTGAAATAGGTGCTCGGTGGCAAGGATGCGGTGGCGGGTGTCCAGGAACACCGTGCCAAACACTTCGTGATCCAAGTGCGCGCAGCGGGCGGTGAGGTAGCTGCTGGCGGTGTTGGGGTCGGTGATGGCCCCTTGGCGCTGCAGGCGGCGCCCCAGGATGTGCGAGGCGGCCAGGAGGATGCCCTCTTCGTCCATGGCCAGCTGGTATTGGGCCCGCATGTCGTTGGCTCGCTTCATTTGCTTTCTCCACCGGCGCGGGATGCGCCTCGTGGGGACCGGTGGGCGAAGCGTTGGACGAATCCGCACCCGGGAGCGAGCACCGCCAGGCGCGCAGCGAAGGGCCGGAACAGCGTGGAGGAGGCTTGCCCTTGCGGCTGCGTCAGCGGAGGCAGGATTCCCACTGAAAGAGGCGACTGCCCGGATGGGGAATTCAATCGAAGGATTGAAGAAAGGGTTTGAAGGCTTGAGGATGAGGTATCTGGCCCCCGCAAACCGTCACGAGACCCCGATGGACTACCCTGACCTTGCCCCACTGGAGGAAATCTCCGGTCCGTTCGCCCTTCTTTCGAAGGGCCCAAAGTTCATCGCCGCCTGGCTTGCCAAGCGCACTGAGGAGCGCTACGGGGAGTTCACCCGTGCCGCGCTGGAGGGCCAGGTGTTCTCCGAGAACGCGGAGGCCATGACCTCGGAAGATTTTCTGGCCATGCTGCGGGCATTGGAGATGGACATCGAGGCCGAGAAGGCCACCGTCTATGGCCGCCTTGCCTGTTCAATCGCTACCGGCAAAACCGCAGGCCATCTCAAGCGCCACTTCATCAAGGCGCTGAGCGACTTGTCGTTTGGCCAGATCGATCTTCTGCGACGCGCTTTGATCGCCGAGCGCCACCAAATCTTTCCTGGGAGAGGCGGGGGTAACCTGGACCCAAAGGAATTCCTTGGACTGCAGTCGAAAAGCAGCATCAATCGCCAGACTTTTGAACGCTGGGGCCTGATCGAAGAGAAAGGACTGAGCCTCGCAGGCCGACGGTTCGTAGAAGCGTGCTTCGCCGGCGGAGAGCTAGAGCCCTCTGCGGTAGGGTTTCAAGAATGGGCGAAGGGCCAAATCCACATCGTCTGCAATGAAATGGATACACCAGCCTGCTATGACTTTCTGTTAAAGCTCGACGAGGTGGGCCACGCGAGAGCAATTCATGTGCACCATGGCGCCGCCGTTCGTGGGCGTTCCAACCGCCTGCTGACACCCGGGCCCGTCATGGTGATTCTGCTCACCGACAACCCTCAGCTTTTCGCAGACGAGTGGACCACGGTGGAAGACACCATCCGAGGGCGAGCTCTGACGGTGGTGGCCACGACCGATCCGAATGCGCCGTTGCCCGCCGCCATGGCGGGCTTGGAACGCATAGATGCGTCACCGGACCGTGCCGCAGAAGCCGTGACGGCGATACTGGAGCGCTTTGAAGCAAAAGGGTTGCGGGGCGCCTAAGTCAATGATTCCAGAGGATGACCTAGCCAGTCATGGGCCGCTTGAGGGCTCTTATCGGAACTGCGACTATGAGACAGCTTCTCTCTAACGAAGGTGCACTATGCCCGACATGGTCGATCCCAGCCTTGCTCTAGCGTCGTTCCAAGAAGCCCTTGCTGCGGGCGGCCTTCGGCTGGAGCGAGGCCGCATCGATCCAACGATCTACCTGCACGTGGATCACCTCCAAGGCAAGCCGCGATTCACTTACGTCCATTTGGACGGGAAAACCGTAACGGCCTTTGCCAATTTCGTTCCCAATGGAACCTTTGAAGGCCATGCAAACCTAGCGGTTGGTTACGCGGTCCCCGAGCGTTATCGAAACCAGGGGCGCGCCAAGGCCATCCTTGCAGCGGGCATTACAGAGCTCCAAAACGGCTTTCGCGGGCATCCGCCCTTCTACATCGAAGCGGTGGTGAGCGTGAAAAACCCCGCTTCGCAGAACGTAGCCCAGGAGGTTCTGGGCGGCGAGCCTGAGCCAATCGTGGATAACCATTCGGACGAGCCCGCCCTTCGATACGCAAAACTGCTCCCAACCGGCAAGTAGACGGAGACGTCCTTACCCTACTTTGAACCCTGCATACCGCAAGGAACGCACATGAGCACCTTCTCAGAACGCCACAACTACAGCTCACCAGATCCAGAAATAACAATACGCGAAGGTGCCCCAAAAGAGCTTCGAGTCCATGTCATTCAGGGCGCGATGCTGAACGGCATGAACGAAATCCATCTACAGCAAATTGTGTGCGAAACCCTTGGCGAGCTTCCCAATAATTCGGAAGATGTGCTCGTAGAAGTGAGCCAAATGCTCGAATCCGCCGAGTGGTTCGAGATCTACGACCTGATCGAACGTATTGCATCCAAGCTTCCCGAGCGCTCCATTGCGCTCATGAAGCCAATCAAGCCACGCGACAATTTCTCTTCCTACATCAACAAGATCTTCCGGAAGAACGGGATCGGCTGGCAACTCTTGGGGAACCGTATTGAATTCCGCGGTTCAGAGGCATTTGAAGTAGCCATCAGGGACGGAACCAGCGAGTTGCGCAGCGCTGGAAAGAACACGACAGCCAATGAACTCCACGAGGCATTGCGCGATCTGTCTCGTCGCCCCAACCCCGAGCTCACCGGCGCTATCCAACACGGGATGGCCGCCTTGGAATGCTTGTCGCGGGACATCACCGGTTCCAAAGACACCTTGGGAAAACTGCTAGGAAGAAACCCCAAGCTGCTTCCAGCGCCACTCGGAGACGCCACGGAAATGATCTACGGCTTTGCCTCCAACAACGGCCGCCACCTAAGAGAAGGCGGCGATCCGACATTGGAAGAGGCGGAACTTATCGTTGGACTGTCAGGCGTTCTGTGTCGCTACCTGGGCCGCAAGCATTCTCAAAGCAAGTGATTGCACGCGCCATACACCATGGCCAGAGTGGCCGCCAAGATCATGGCGGTCACCGAGCACTACTTACAGGCCAAACGAGGCCTCACCGACAGCGACTTGCATGCTGGACAGAAGAGCCCCAAGTTGATCTTCCGCTGAAAGTGATGACTGCACTTCTCGCAAACAAAAAGGTAAGGCGCCCCTGGAACGAAGCCGGGCATCACTTTCCTTCCTTGCGCTTGAAAATGACCTTTCCGCCAGCCTCGTATTCCACATCGTAGCCTTTGTAGATTGCGAGGATCAAAGAAAGACCAAGGCTTGCGGCGGTGATGATGCCGATGATCTCGACTCCAGTGACCGCCGCGACCGCCCCCAGGCTGAGCGTGCTGAGCCCAGCCGTTACTGGAGCGAGTCCAACCGCAGCAACGATTGCTGCAACACCGACGGCACCAAGCTTGGCGAACTTGCGCGTCTTCTTCAGGTCGTCTGCCAACTTCCCCACAACCACAATCTGCTGCGCCTTTGCATTCTTGGCCGCTTCCAGCTCATCCCGCGTCCTTACTGTCACGCTTGCCATAACGCCCCCTGTTGTTAGCAATACCAGTGATGGATACCCTGAGCAGGATAGCCGAAGGGAACAACGTGTTCCTAGCAGCAATGATGGTGCCCAACTGTCTCTCCAGTTGAGACTCGAACTCAGCGCATCCGCTGCCACGGGGCGTCCTTGGGAGCCTCCACCGTAACCTCGGCAACGTCGTCTTCAGCGCGCCATGCCTTCCCTTCGAGCACCATGGCGAGCCCTCTGGCACGTGCGATAGCGGCCTCTTTGGCGGTCGGCGGGTTCCATGGCCGATGCTCGTCCAGGTAGCGCTCCGTGGACGGCCTCAACTGCAAGCCACCGCTCGGCAAGGGCAACGCCCGATCATGGCGTTTGTCTTGTTGACGGGCATAGGCGACCTGCTCAGGCTCCCCAAACGCCTCCCGGTGGGCATCGAGCATGCGATCAATGGCGTCCACGTCCCCGCGGGCATGGAGCGATGCGGTGTAAAGCGCTTGAAGCAACGAATCACGCTCTTGATGAGCTTCCTCGCCCGTGCCTTCGCCCTGAAAAAGCCCATCGTGGCGAGGGCGGGCGTCGACGGCGTCTGGGCGGAACCGCCCGTGACTGGTCCTCATGCCCGCCTCCGGGTCAGCCCGCTGCCCTGAAGCAGCCCACACGTGATCGAATAGACGACAAGCGCCAGCGTGGATGACAGGTATAGGTTGGAAGGATCTAACCAGACTTGGCTCACCACATGCTGTAGCTGGTAAGCCAGCAGTGCCAAGCACGCGTAGAACAGGGCCAACCGCCACAGCAATGCAGCCACGGATGGGGCGTCCTCTTGGCCGCCTTGGAACGCCTCCCAGCCGCTACGTGCGCTGCGTGCCTTGGAGGCGCACAGCCACGCGTTCCCGAAAGTGACCGCGGAGAGGACAAGCTCAGACAGCACGACCACCAGAAAAAGGGTCATGGCATTCTCCTCTCGGTTGGAAGCAGGCCATGAGCCTGCAGGTATGCATGGACCGCCTGCCGGGTCACGCCCAGGCGCTTGGCAATTGCAGGGCCGTTGTCCCCCTGCTCCAGGAGGCGCACCACCAGGGCGTGTTGGTCAGCCAGTGGGCGCCGGGGCTTTTGACGCAACCTCAGGTGGGCCAGATCGGCGCTCACCACGGGCGATGGAACGCCCAGGGCTTGGGCGATGGCCGCCCGGCGATGTCCCTCTCGGAACATCCGGGCGACTTCGGAGCGGCGGTGGGCAACGGATGGCCGCTTCATGAGCCCAACCACCAGCCCGCCCCAAACGCCACCATCCCCAGAGGGGCGCCGACGCTAACGCCCCAGCAGAAGGTCTGCCAATCGCCTTCAGCCTGTTCCTGCTGACGCTTCCTCAGTGCAGCGATCACCAGCAGCGTTCGAAGCTGTGACAGTTCTATCTGCTGGGAGGCCACTTGGGTCCGCAGCCCTGCGAGCCGAGGTTCATTCGCATCGTTCTGGTCGTCAACATGGAGCAGTGGTTCGCTCATCACCGCTCCCATCGCCCCTTGAAGGATCGCCATTCCTGGGCAGCATTGCGCTGCCTGACAACCAGCGGACGAAGGATCCCAGTGCTCATGCCTCCACCTGGCAGCCCAACGCCATTCGGCTGAGAGGTCGAACCACGGTGCTTCACTCTTTCCCATGCACGCCTCCACCAAGTCGTTCGCTTGCGAGGCGCTGATTGGATTCCCCAACCCTGGCTTGCACGCAGAAGGTCGATCTGCGAGAGCGCCTCGGCTGAAAGGGCGGAACGTCCGCTTTCGTCCATCATCACGGCGCCAGGTGAGCGCTTGAATGCTTCCACGGACAGCGCAGGGCGTGTGCGCTTGCCAGTAAAGGGGAGCCATTTCATCAGCGCTCCTCATTGGTCAAACCAAGGACGACATGGGCGCGTTCGTTGTCCGATGATGCATTGATGCCAATGGCACAAGGGCTTCCGCAAGAACGATAGTAATCAGCCGGCACCACCCGGGTCTTGCTTCCCTTCCCCACCAGGAACACCCGATCACCTTCGCGCACGTTCACGTCGGCGTCTTGGACCACCGCGAGGATGCGCTGGCGGCGATCGGACAGGTCGCGCACGTAGATCTCCACTGCGGTGCGGCCGCTGAGGCCCTTTTGAACCGCGGTTCCGGCAACCGCACCGATGACGCCACCGGCCACCCTGGCGGCATTGCGATAGTCCCGGTTCTTGACCTGGTTAGCAGCCCCATAACCAACGGCCGCCCCGATGGCGGAGCCGGCGTTCAGACGCTGGTCGGACTTTAGTTGAACCGTGCGAACCATCAGGACCTCGCCCAGTCGGGCGTCCTGGACGGATAGGGCCTCGGACGAACCGTAACGGCGAGCGGAGGTGGAATCGGCAGCAAAGGCGGCCGGAGCAGACAACGCCAGCGCAAGGGACAGAACAATGGATTTCAAGGTGCACCTCCATTTCATGAGTAGGTTCACCTATGCATAGATCGATTCTGGAAATGCGCAAGGGGGTGCTTCGGAGCTCGGCTACACAAACTGTAGTCCGCGCCATTAAATTGACGGAAAAGCGACAAAATGAAACATATGGACAGAGATTGCTGCTCAGGCGATGATTCTGCCCACAACTCAAAACCAACAGGGAAATGTATGGCAAGGAAGAAGAGTTCATCGGCCGCAGGTGCCGCGATTTCGACCGGCGGCGGAGCTGTCGCTGGCGCAACTTCTGCGATCCTCGGCGTAACCAGTGGTGCAGCGGCCGGAACCGCCGGTGCAGCCGCCGTGACCTCCGGCTTGGCAACCGTCGGGAGCGTTGTGGGCGGTGGTATGCTTGCTGGACTGGGGGTGGTCGCGGCTGCACCAATTGCGGGTGGTGCGGCGATGTTCGGCGTCTACAAGCTCTACCAGCGCATGGCATCCAAGAAGTAACCGCTCTGCCTGGCCCACTGCCACACGCGGTTTCCCTCTGCGTCGCGCAGGCTTCGTCAATGTCTGCAAGTGGCCATCCAAGCTAGCAACCTTGGTGGCCGCTCTTACCAACTTGTGGCTCAAGCCCCTGGACCCAAAGGCCACGTTGACCTCAATGCCCCGCTGGCGCGGCCAGAGTGCGAGCGTGACGCTCAAACCCGAGCGCACCGAGGCCGTTCATGCAGGGCTAGCAGCCGGCGGAGTGCGGTGCAGTCCGCGCCTACACGTTGGGATGCACGATGGGTTCGCGCATGCTCGATAGCACACGGATCGGAATTTCTGTTACTGCACGTAGATCAGACTGGCCATTTCTTCCCCTTTCTCTCTCGCCCCTCCGCGTCTGGCAAGGAATCTGAAACCGGCAAGCTCTCCTGTCGTGCAATGTTCCTGATCGACATTCAACCTGTGATGATGTGGGAACGCTCTCCCTCAACCTGCCAAACCGTCTACGGAACTGGCAAAATTGCAGGATCACTCACAGGGGGAAATTGGATGTCCGACACAACCTACAGCCACCGCATCCTCAAGACTTATGGCCTGCTGGTGGACTTCGAAGGTAAACCACGCCTCAAGAACGTTCCGTCGCCTCTAACCGGTCAAAAGAAGGCAAAGGAGACGATGGAAAAGTGGACGCAGCGAGTGCTTGGGGATGAGGTCAGCAAGGTCCGTATCTACCGACCGGCGCGCGTTAAGAGTGACACACTGATTGCCAGTCTCACAGACACGCACGACGCCAAGCTGGTGCGCGACATTGTTCGCGGCGCCGTTCGCAAGAAGAGCAAATCAGCGAAAGCAAAGATTGAAGAGATCAAGGTAGAGCACGCCGCCGAGCTTAGAAAGCGCCGAGCCACCGCGCGAGACCTTCGGAAAGCACACGAAGAAAACTTGTCGGGAAAGCTCGATGAGATCCTGGCTGCGACGGCCTATCTGCCGTTGGATGACCTTCAGGACTTGGTGGTGGAACTCGGAGAGGACTTGAGCCCTTCGGTCCGCAACTGGGCACTTGCATTGACTCCGGCCAAGGATGCTGACGAGGTTTCCGTCATCGACGTTCTCAAGCAAATGCTCCTGCGTATGGACGTGCTGTCGAAGAATAAATAACCAGAATTTGTCAGCCACTGTCGCGCACCCTTCCTCCCGACAGGCGGGTGCGCGTTCAGTCGCTTTTTCGCGGGTCAAACTGCCAGGTTCAGACGCCCCCCTCTTGCCTTGAAGCGCGGTCGCGGCTGGTCGTTGGCGGCATGTTTTTCGACCTCCTGCAGATTGGCCGCCACTGACTGCCGCTCCTGCTCAACCTTCTGGAGCGGCTCGCGAACCAACTCGGGCACCTTCAGGAACTCCACCACCCGCTCGGCCGCCGCCGCGGCTCGGAAGAGCTCCCGGGGATCGTCTCGGAGGATTTTGATCCACGACTTCACGTAAGCCGCGTGCTGGGTTGGATCGTGGCCAATGCCAAGGCGTTCGCCCATCAGCATGGATGACACCTCCGCGACCAGTTCTTCCTTGGCGTAATCGATGCTCCCAAAAGCCCCCTTCTGATCGCGGTTGAGGCGGGTGGGAAAGCCGGTCCAGTGGCCCAGTTCGTGCAACGCGGTGGCGTAGTAGCCGCTGGCCGAGTGGAAGCTGTTGCGCTGGGGCAAATGGATGCTGTCCGTCATCGGCCGGTAGAACGCCTGGTTGCCCCCGTCGTGGTGGATCTCGGCTCCGCTGTCCTTGAGCACGGCTTCGCAGGCCTGGTGGATGTCGGGCTCTGGGCGCGGGGGTGGCAGGACCAGTGCCGGCAACCCATCGATCTGCATTGCGTTGAACACCCGGGGGAAGAAGACCTTGGGGCGGGCCTTGGCGATGAGCTCGGAGTCCCCGCTCTTCTTGGCCTCTTCGACCGGCGACCAATCCCAATACTCAATCACGCTGGCTTTCTCGCCTTTGCGAACCTGCGCGCCCACGGCCGCGGCTTGCTTGTAAGTCATCCACCGGTTGTCCTGGGTGTCCCAGGCGCTCTGTAGGGCCCACAGGTGGAGCAGGTTTCCGCCCCGGTAGCTCTTGCCCGTCGTGGGGTTCATGGGCAACCCGAGGTCCACGCGGGCGTCCCAGGGTTTGAGGAAGGGACCGGTGCCCTCCTCCATCTGACGGATCAAGCGCTCGACGACGTCGCGGGAATGGCGCTGAAGGAAGCTTTCGTTGGGGGTGGCATCGGACACGGACAGGCTCTCCTGAAAGGCAAGGAAAGGCGCCTGTCGGCAACGCCAAGGGGGTTAGACTGGAAACTTCAATCGCGAATGGTGACGGCGCGCCCCTGCTCCAGCTGGCTCTCCAGCAACGCCAAGACCCGGTCGATGGCCAAACCGGTGCCGCGGTCCCCGTCGCCCTCCTGGAGCTGCACGCGGACGCCCTCGGGGGTTCGTTGCACGGTGAAACGGGGGGAGGCCGCCAAGGCGTCTTGGCGGTCCATGCTGTCGTCTACGAAGGCATCGGAAGGAGTCATGGTTTCAGCATGCGACAGGATGGGGATTTGGCAAGCCCCCGCCCCGGCTGCACCTGCTGACAGGGGCATCTAGGTCTGGATGAGAGATAGGGCCAACGCTTCCTCCCGCCGTTGACGGCATTCAGTCCCCGCCTCTCTGCAAGCCAGTGAGCCGCAAAACGATTGCTGTGGAACTTGCTCACACAGGCGTTTCCAAATCTGCCATGTCCCGCAGCGGCTTGATGCCAGCAATCCGAATCTCGGCCACACGTGGCTTCTTGCCCCCATGGGAGATTTGGTAGATACCGGCCTCGGGGAACTTCTCGCGAACGCGCTTCCAGAAGTCCTCCGCGTTGACCGGCTTCTTGCCCAGTTCTTCCAACACGTATTGGCGGTAGTCGGCGTAAATGGCCGTCTTGTCGGTGCAAACACCGCTGTCGTAGGAAGCGTCTCGGTCGGCCATGTAGGCCATGGTCGTGTCCGATTCCATTCGGTTCTGCTCGGCCAGCGCCAGCACGGCGTCGGGCAGCTTTTCGGAAAACCCGCCACGCTCCATGAGGCGCAGCGCTCCTTCCAGCACCCAGTCCAGCACCTGGGCCATTTCCTCCTCGCTTTCGGTGATCTGAAGGTGGAAGTCAGGCTCACGCTTCTTTCCATTTCCACCGTTCGCTCCCTCATGGGTCTTCTCACCCATCCGAACATTGAAGGGGATGGCCAGGACCTTTCGCCAGAACCCGTGCTCATGCCCGGAAACCGTGAACCAGGAGTTGACGCTGGCGAACAGGGTGCCGATTGGGAGCGTGGTGTATGCGTCCTTGCGCTTGGCCTCGACTTGGATCGGGTCACGGGAAATGAGCGCTTTCAGGACTTCCTGGATGGATGCGGCAAGAACCTTTGGCGTCTCCGTGACAATGTAGGCGCTCTTGCCCACCAGTGGGGCCATGGCGAAGGTTCCGTCCAGCTTCTCCAGACGCAGCGACACGTTGCGGGGGTGAAGGGCGCGCAGGATGTGGAGGAACGTGGATTTGCCATTGCTACCCGACCCGACCAGGAAGAAGGCCTTCTCAAAGCAAATCGACATCAACGAGCTGGCCACCACCTCCTGAAGGAGTGCACGCACCTCCAGGTCGGGCTGAAAGAGATCCAGGTATTGACCGAACTTCGAACTGGGATCCAGCGGCTTGGGAGTGTAGTAGCCATCGCCGTCAACCTGATCCATCCGCAGCGTGGCAGGAACCTGGTAAGTGATTCCATGCCCCTTGGTGGCCGCGAGGACCCGAATGCGCGTCCTAGACGGCGTCTCGTCGTTTTGAAACAGGAGTGCTTGGCGCGGGCCCAAACTCTGTCCATAGGTGGCGGAGAAAACGTCCTGATCAACGACCTCTTCTCCAACCGCCGCTGCGCGAGCACAACGCGGTTCGTCAGGCTTGACGATCTCCAGGTAGCCCCCCTTGAGGGGAACGATGGCCCTGCGATCAGACTTTTTGGGCAACCAGCATTTCCGATCCCCCATCAACTCAAGCACCGCCGTGTTCATGCAACTGGTTGCATGACCTGCGTTCGCCTTGTCCTTGCGCTCCAATCGCAGCCAGGAAAGCGCCTTGGCCGCCATGTCCTTCTCCGAGCAACGGTCCCAGTAGCCTTGCTCTGGAAGCCAACGGAAGAAGCTGCAGTCGTCGTCGCCATCCGGCAGCTTGCCTCCGATCGCATACTCCTCCGTCGCTTTCAAGTAGTCGGCAAAGTCGGCCTCGAATGCTTGATCGCTCAAGGTTGCCTTGGGCGCTGGTGCTCCAAAAGCTGCTTTGCGGGCTGCATTCCCGCGGAAGGAAAGGACGTTGCTGGGGCGCCCGTTGACACCCGAGGTTGGTGTTGTATCGTTCATGTGTGTGTGTTGTCCATTTTCGAACCCCGGTTGGCGCCGGGGTTTTTTGTTGATTACGCGGCCTGCCGCACGCGACTCATCCACTCCACCAGCGCTTGACGCATGGCTTCCGATGAAGTCTTGCCTTGGGCATCAGCCGCCGCTTGAAGCCGCCGCTTGAACGCTCGACTCACCCGCGCCTTCAGCATTTCGTCTCGCGGTTGCGTCGCCTTCTTCGATGTGGGGGAGTTCGTCATTGCTCGTTTCCTGGGTGATGTGGTCCCGTTGTGGCCACAACCCCATCCAAACAGAGCTCACGAACTTGTCCAGATCGACTTCTTGACTAAAACCAATATCTGTTGCCTCAACAGCATTTTTTGCATAAACGAGAGGCAATTCACGCTTTTCAGCCAAGGTGTAACAGGTGCTTGTTACACCCCTTGTTACGGCTGAAACCCTGACCAGACAAGGGTTGTCACGGGTGTAACAGGTGTAACAAGTAGATCCATTGATTTGGAAAAAGTGATTGGCCTTGACGCCAAAATCTCTGATGCAGCTGCAAGTAATGCCTACCCACCCGTTACACCCGTTACACGCGCCTTCGCCTCTGCAAAGCCATTGAATCCATTGGAGATACTGCCGTAACAAGCACTTGTGACGGGTGTAACGGGTGCTTGTTACGTCTCCGAGAAGATCACTCTTCGCCATCGGCGCCACTCGCGGATGACAAAGAACTTTCCGCACACCCGCACGCAGCTGCCGGTCGCTTCGCGCCGGCTTCTGAAAAGCGGCGATGGAAGAAGGTGCATCCGCCTTCGGCGCGATAGCCACAGGCCCGGCTGGGCACCACCGGCGTCAACCATCACTGGAACCCGGCAAGGGTTGAGCCCTGGGCGAACCGCACGCCTGCTCTGACTGGGACACTGCCCTATCCGCAACCATTTGCTTGTTACACATCGCCCCGCACGAGTTCGAATGGGCAATCCTCGCGACACTCCGACACAAACACCGGCACCAACAGGTGACGCTGAGCGATGGCGTCTTTGCATTCCACGTGAACGGCTCCGATGGGGCGCTCCCAGACCAACTGATTGATCAACAGCTGGAGAGCGGTCATTGCAGCGCAGAGCGGATCCCTGTCGTTGGCCGACACCACCAGGTCCATCAACGCGTCCGGATCGTTGGATTGGCTCCAAAGAAGGGCGTGGACACGGGCCAGAAGCAGCGTTCCAGCACCGCAGGTGAAATCGTTGATCAGCGGTTCCTGACACCCATCGCCCAAACCCCTGGGAAGAAACCTCATCGCGCCCTGTGCAAGAGCCCACGGGGTGAAGTCCTGGCAATCCCTTCTCTTCTGACCCGATCCCGCCAACTCGTTGAACACCCACCCCAGGATGCACTCAAACGGCTCAGCGCTTTCGATGGCGGCGATGTAGGCGTCGGCCACCTCTGCCCCCCAATCCCCGTCTTCAAGATCCACGTCGCTGAGCAGGCCCACGTCCATCCAAGGCAACACCGATACCCCCACCCCGTTTTTGCGCTTTTCCAGCTGCTTGTGAACGGCCGCCCTAAGACCGTATGCCACGAATTTGGACATGCGTTCGCGAGGCGAGAGGGCAGGAATGCAGTTGACGGCCTTCACCAGCCGTTTGTAAGCCTGCGCCTTCTTTTGAAGTTCCCGTTCCTCCCATGCCTTCGCAACATTGATTGCGCCATCGCACCCCTCAACCCTGCCTTCCATATCGCTCATCCACTGAAGGATATGGAGGGCTGCTTTGGTCTGGTTACTCATCGTTCGCACTCCCCTGGTTCGTAGTGGCCACCTGCGCCACCCGCTGGAGGGCAAAGAACTCCCCGCGCAGCACACCGCTTGCCTGCGCTTGCTGAAGGTGACCGGCTGCGCGCTTGCCGTAAGCCACCACCAACGATCCCGACGGCGCTGCCGTGCCGATGGTTCCGTCGGGACGCACAAACTTCAGCCGCCCGCGGGTAAACAGGATCGCCGTCACGTTGGGGTGGGAAAGCACGCAGTCGTGCATCCATCCCGTCTCCATGCTGACCGGCACCAGGGCGATACCGCCGCCGGGATGGTTGGCCAGCTTGCTCAGCCATTTCTCCATGCCCTTGCCGTAGGGCGGGTTCATCCAGACGAATGCCTGCTCGGGCCACGGCGTGAGCAGGCCGTCATGGCTTGGCGGGATCATCCGGCGGGCCGTGGGCGCCGGCATCCGCGACGGATCTTCGGGCGTGCAAGGATCGAGGTCAAAGCCGCGCTTTCCCCCCAGCGCCCTGACGATGGCAGGCGGGGTATACCAATCCACGCTCGTGTGGGCCTTGTCGCTTGCCTTGTAGCAAACGGAGGTGACCCGGGTGGGTTTCTGTGCCAGAAGGCGCTTGGAGCGGGCTGCTGCATTGAACGGCAGAACGTTGGACTTGGGCTGCATGAGGATTCTCCAGGCAATGCTCCGCCAGCACGGCTGCGTTGCCGCGTTGAAGGAATAGGTTTTGGGAGTTGGGCTTGAACTAGCCCGAGAGGCGCTGCTGGCGGCGGGTTACCACCAAGAGTGGTGGAACACGTCCCAACCGTCGTTGATCAATGCGCGGGCCTGCGCCATGAAGTCCAGATCTTCTTCAGGTTGATCGGGATCCGATTCACCGAAGAAGAAGGTCTCCGTATGGGGCAGCCGCTCATCGAGGACCGTCTGCTCCAATGCGTCGAGGCCTGCCGCTCCGAGAAACACGCGAACCATGTTGAACTCAAACGGCTCAGAGCACCCCGTCCGGGCAATGTGCAGTCCGAACATCCAGCCGTGGGGGTTGGGATGGCATCGCCACTGAAGAACACCTGCCCCTCGCACGACGTCTCCTCCTTGCGGATCGTCCCCCCATACATATCAAGGCCCATCTTGCTGCTCCATCGCTCCGACCACCGGGGCGTTGGAGTAATCATCCAAAGTGAGGGCTGCCATAGATACGGATATTGGAGGCCTCCAATTCCATTCAGTTGCCGTTAGAGGCGCCTAGCGCCCTGATGGGGCGTCTTTTGAGGCGCTGACTGCAGGTGCTCGTCCAATACTTGCCTACTAACCTGAGCGCGGGTGGTTTCCAACCGTTGCGCTAAATCGCGGAAGTAAGCCGCCTGTGCTTTTGCCATCTTGAAGAACGTGTCAGCCCAGGCGCGTTTGATGTCAGGCCTCAGCCAAGGCATGGCAAAGGCATCTGCAAACGTCCTGAAGATGACTTTACAGTTGTTCGCACGTCCAAGCTCCTGTATCTGTTGAAGGAGCGCATCGGAGATGTCTTTGCCGGACAGAGGCTCCACAATCACTCGCTGCGCTCCGGACGACTTGACCAGCAAGAAGGGCAACTTAGCTGTGAGCAAGGTATCGGGACTGGTTCCGCGTTCCGTCAGCGGCTTCCAGTAGCCCTCCCCCCTTAGCCAGTCGGCCCAGTCCATTAACCTGGATAGGGTAGTGGCCCTCTTGCGAGTCCCTTTGACCTCGAACAGATGACCCTTGGGAGGGTGCTGTTGGAGCAGTGTCTCCAACTGGCCAGTGCTGATGGCGAGAACACCGGCGGCTTCGTTGAAAGTCAGTTCAAGATCCAAGATGGGACGCCTCAGCCCGTGGCGACGCTGTTCTTTGACGGCCCTCTCCATACCTCCCACCGTCTGCGTCCCCGTGAGCTTTCCAAGAAACCGCTCGACCGCACGGCGGTAGGCGTCCGCAGCACTGAGGGCCATTAGTTCCGCTCCCTCCCCTTACCACCGGCCTTCGTAGAGCGTGCGGAGGTATTGCTGCTGCGCCGCCCGACCTTGCGCGCCGGCAGGGTGCGCAGCGCCTCCAGGTCGATCCCGTAATCTAGGACACCCAAAGCTGGCGTTCCTCCGGCACCGTTGAGCTTCTCACTCACCGTAAAGGGCCTGCTGTAAGTCGCGTGGTGTTCGTCGTCCAATTCGTGGCCGACGATTTGGGCTCGCATCTCAGAGGCCACACCGCTGCCCTGCATCTCCTGAATCACGGTCTTTCGGAGACTATGGAAACCGCGCTTTGCTTTCGGCCACCCTCCGCTGTGCTTCTGAAGGTAGTAGCTGAACGCCTTCGATATCCAGTTCCCCGCTCCATTCTTCGCCTTGCTGTCGGCCTGCGGAAACAACCGCCAGTCCCCGCTCTCCCTTCGTTCGGCGACGTAGTCCAAGAAACCGAGCTTGATCAGGTCGGGATGCAACGGGACGACCCGATTGGAAACATCGGTCTTCAACCGCTGATCCTCCCCCTCATCGGTAAACCGTATGCACGGGATTCGCTCCTCTTCCTTGACGTCGAGGGTAAACAGCTGCCCCACCTCACCCGCCCGGGCGCCCGTATACAGGCCCAACAAAGCCGCCCAGCGCGCTCCCGTTGAAAGCTGCTTGAAGCTATCGGGCGCGAAGAGTTGATGAACCTGATCCAAGGTAAAGGCCTGGAAGCCAAACTTCCTGCGCTTGCGCTTCTCGGCCATCGAAACGCTGACATGACCTGCGGCGACGTTGTCTCCCTTGAGCACATAGCCTGAAGCCATTGCCCAAGTGAAGAATCCTCTCTTTCCTGCGAGGTAGCTCTGGCGATTGTTGAGCGTACAACGCGTTAACCCGCGCTTGGCCAAATGGTCGTAGAAGCGGGCCATCTCAGGCCGCGTGATGGTGTGCAGCTCGCGCTCGGCGCCCAAGAACTCGATCAGCTCTGTCACGGGAAGCAGTTTGATGCCGACCGTTTTGACCTCGATGTCCTCGGCGGCGACTTTATCCTGCCAGATTCGCTTCGCATCGATCAGGCTGATGGTCTCAGATGGCAGGGGCTGCGCCGCCGCTGATTCCAACGGGTTTGGCCCAGCCGCCGCCGGAACTGCACCCGCATCACGGAAGTGGAACTTGCCGATTTCTTCCAGCGCCTCCATTGCTCGAGCGTGGTCGGCCGCATCCGTGGTCCGAAGACGGAAGCCCGGCAAGTCAATTTCATAACGCCGAGAGCCGTTCTCCGCGACGCTGCGCAGAACATCCTCAACCGTGAGTCCCTTCTTGGTCATGCACCCATCCCTGATCGCATCGAATGCTTGAGCATAACGCTGTGCGATGGCCAAGGCAGCCACTCTTGCGCTATGCAGGTGGATGCCCAGGGGATGCTTGACGAAGGGTTTGCCGACGATGCCGCGCATGTCCGTCGGAACGCGCATGCGAAACTGGTAACGACCAGTGGAAGAGCGAGTGAGATAGCTTGGTAATCGCATCGGAGTTGTGCCCCGATTTGTGCCCCAAGCCGCCCTTCAAGACCCTAAAAAATGTTGTTTAAAAACAAACACTTACCAAGGATTGGCGGAGAGAGTGGGATTCGAACCCACGGAAGGTTTAACCCTTCGCCGGTTTTCAAGACCGGTGCCTTAAACCGCTCGGCCATCTCTCCAATCGGGTCCCGGTCGCCCGGGCAGCGGCGTATTCTCGCACGTGAAGCGCATTTGCCCAAGACCACCCTTGCCCCCGCCCTTCGCATCCGGCACGGTGGGGCCTTCACTGCAATCGGAGCCGCCATGGCCCACCTCGATCTGGCCAACCTGCGCACCACCCTGCTGGACGACACCCAGCTGGCCGCAATGGCCCTGCACCGTACGTTCGCCGGGCACCTGCCGGTCAGCAGTGGGCATCTGGTGGTCTGCGATCCGCTGGTCCAGGCCGAGGCGCCTGCGCTGGCCGACTACACCGCCCCACTGGGCCGGCATCCGGTTGAGATCATCGTGCACAGCGGCCGCCCGGCGCTGGCCGTGGTCTGGTTCAAGCCCCGCGAAGCCCTCACTGCGTCTGCCCTGCACTGGCAGATGGCGCGCTGGACCACGCAGGACCTGACCGGACTGGATGAGGACAGCTTCATCGGCTACCCGGTCGACGCCGGCATCGGCTGCTTCATGGATACCGACACCCAGCAGGCACTGCTGGCCCTGATCGAACAGGCCGATGGCGACGAAGGCAGCGAGTGGTCTGATGCACTGATCGACCATGACGGCCTGGATGAGGGCGCCGAATACCGCCCCCTGGGGCGAGGACTCACCGCATGGCCTGGTCGTATTCACCAGCGGCTGGGGCGACGGCGTCTATCCGAGCTACTGGGCGCTGGATACCTCCGGCGTTCCGGTCGCTCTGGTCACCGATTTCCTGTGCATCCAGGGCGGTGATGGGCGCGACGAGCGCGAGATCGCCGACCAGGCCTATCGCGACAGTCTTCCGCCCGAAGAAGCCGAAGCACTGGCACGACTGGTAGCGGCGGTGGAACGCGATGATGCGAACGCACTGCGCGACCTGCTGAAGGATGCGCCACAGCGCGCCAACCAGATCGAACCCGGTTGCGGCGGCACCGCCGTGTTCGAGGCAATCCGTCTGGAGCGCCCAGAGGCGTTGCGGGTACTGCTGCAAGGCGGCGCGTTGCCGGCAATGCCCGAGCGGCTGCACATGAGCAAGGTGACCAGCTACCTGGACTACGCGCGCTTCCTGAAGAAGCCACGCAGCGCGGAACTGATGGCGGTGCTGGAAGCACCGGTCATTGCCGAGCCCACACCCGCCGCCCCCCCCGCGGCGCAGCTTCTGGGACCGGCTGTTCGGCCGGAACTGACCGGGGCCGGAAAGCAGCAACGCCGGGCATGGCCCGGCGCTACCGTTTCACAGATTGGCGGTGCAGGTGCGGGTAGGTGCCTCAGCCCGCGTCCACCGCCAACGCACCCAGTGCACTGGCCTTGATCCGCTCCTTGGCCTTTTCACAGGCGCCACCGCAATCCAGGCGCGAGGCCTCCAGCTGCGGCGGCAGATGTTCGGCCAGGAAGTCGATGAACACGCGCACCGCCGGCAGAAGTCCGCGGCGCGAGGCGAACACGGCATGGCACACGCCCTGCGGCAGCGACCAGTCCGGCAGCACCACTTCCAGCTCGCCGTTGCGCACGGCGTCGGCGCACACGGTTTCCGGCAGCATGGTGATGCCGAAACCGTCCTTCACCATGCTCTGCAGCAGCGGGAAGTCGAAGCCGGCCACGCGCGGCTGCAGGTCGACCCGGCGCACTTCGCCTTCCGGCCCGTGCAGCTCCCAGCGTTGGCGGGCTTCGTCTTCGCTGATGCTGAGGGTGACGTGCTGGGTCAATTCTTCCGGATCCTTCGGCCGGCCGGCGCGGTCCAGGTACTTCGGGCTGGCCACCAGCAATTCCTGCACCTGGCCGAAGCTGCGCATCACCAGGCTGCCGTCATCGTCCAGGCGCGAACGCACGCGCAGGGCCACGTCGTAGCCTTCGTTGATGATGTCCACGCGGCGGTTGCTGATGTTCAGCTGCAGGCGCACCTTCGGGTACTGCTCAAGGAACTTGGGCAGCAGCTTGGGCAGCTGCATCTGCGCCAGCGACACCGGCACGCTGGCCCGGACCACGCCGCGCGGTTCCGCGCTGAGGCGGTCCACCACTTCGCGGGCGGCCTGGGCCTCGGCCAGCATCGTCTGCGCATGGCGGTGCACGCTGGTGCCGACGTCGGTGACCGCGAAACGACGCGTGGAGCGCTGCAGCAGGCGCACGCCCAGGTCGGTTTCCAGCTGGCTGATGCGGCGGCTCAGTCGCGACTTGGGGATACCCAAGGCGCGCTCGGCGGCGGCGAATCCGCCGTGGTCGACCACCATCGCGAAGTAGTACAGATCATTCAGGTCATGCATGCCCGAGTTCCATATCTAGAACAATACGTGGCATTCAATCACCTTTATTCCGCCTTTGCAACAACCTATCGTTCTCTCCGTCGGCGGGGCCACCCCGCCCCTTCCTTCCAGAACATAGGTGACTGCCATGAAGCTTCTGCATCTCGACGCCAGCGTGCTTGGCGACAATTCCGTCTCGCGCCAGCTGTCGGCCGCCGTGGTCGCCCGCTTCACGGGCCAGATCGATGGCCTGCAGGTCGATTATCGCGATCTTGACGCCAATCCGGTACCGCATCTGCGCAGCAGCTCGCTGGCCAGGACCGATGCCGCCGAGGCGACCGATGCTGAACAGGTGATGCAGCAGTTCCTGGACGCCGACATCGTGGTGATCGGCGCGCCGATGTACAACTTCAGCATTCCTTCCACGCTGAAGGCCTGGATCGACCGCGTGGCCGTGGCCGGCCGCACCTTCAAGTACACCGAGAACGGCCCGGTGGGCCTGGCCAGTGGCAAGCGGGTGATCATCGCCAGCAGCCGCGGCGGCATCTACACCGACTCGCCGGCCGACTTCCAGGAGCCGTTCCTGCGCCAGGTGTTCGCCTTCATGGGCATCAACGAGGTCGAGTTCGTGCGCGCCGAGGGCATCGCCTACTCGCCGCAGCACCGTGAAGACGCCATTGCCGGTGCACTGGCAGCTCTGCCGTCGCACGAAGTGGTCGAAGCTGTCGCTGCATAAGCGTTCCAGCGTTCGGCGCCGCTCTCTCCTCGTCGAGGCGCTGAACGCGGGCCGTGGATCCCCTCCCCCATCCCGGCCCACCCTGGCGGCCCCGCTTTGCGGGGCCGTTTTTTTTGCGTCAGTAGATCCACGCCATGCGTGGATTCGGTGCCATGCGCGGTGCTCACCAGCACGTTAGGCTGGGTGCATGAACTACATCGTGACCACTGCGCACCGCAGCGAATTTCCGCACCCGATCACCCTGCGCCGCGGCCAGGCGCTGGTAGTGGGCGAACGCTATGAAGGCCCGGAGGGCTGGGATGACTGGTTCCTGTGCGAGGCCGAGGGGCAGCACCCCGGTTTCGTGCCGGCGCCGGTGATCGGTCGCGACGCGCAGGGTGGCGCGTTTGCCACGGAGGACTACTGCGCGCGGGAACTGGATGTGGATCCCGGGCAGCTGCTGCGTGGGCAGCGCACGCTCAATGGCTGGGCGTGGTGCGTGCCGGAGGCCGGCGACCCGGGATGGGTGCCGTTGGAGAAGGTGCGGGTTGTGGAGTGATCGTGGGGTTCATCCACGCATGGCGTGGATACGGTGCCATGCAAGCATGGCACCCACCAGAGACACAGCGGTGCCATGCAAGCATGGCACCCACCAGAGCCGCAGCACCGCCCGATCAGGGAATCAGGCGATGGTTTCCAGGCCGCCCATGTACGGGCGCAGGGCTTCCGGCACGGTGATGCTGCCGTCGGCGTTCTGGTAGTTCTCCATCACCGCGATCATCGCGCGGCCGACCGCCACGCCCGAGCCGTTCAGGGTATGCGCCAGTTCCGGCTTGCCGGTGGCGGGGTTGCGCCAGCGGGCCTGCATGCGGCGGGCCTGGAAATCACCACAGTTCGAGCACGATGAGATCTCGCGGTAGGTCTCCTGCGACGGCAGCCAGACTTCCAGGTCGTAGGTCTTCACCGCCGAGAAGCCCATGTCGCCGGTGCACAGCAGCACCTTGCGGTACGGCAGGCCCAGCTTTTCCAGCACCACTTCGGCGCAGCGGGTCATGCGCTGGTGTTCGGCATCGCTGTCTTCCGGGCGGCTGATCGAGACCAGCTCGACCTTCTCGAACTGGTGCTGGCGGATCATGCCGCGCACGTCGCGACCACCGCTGCCGGCCTCGGCACGGAAGCACATCGAGTGGGCGGTCATGCGCAACGGCAGGCGTTCGGCGTCCACGATCTCGTCGCGCACGATGTTGGTCAGCGGCACTTCCGAGGTCGGGATCAGGTAACGCGTGGAGTCGCCCACGGCCGTCTTGAACAGGTCGTCCTCGAACTTCGGCAGCTGGCTGGTGCCGCGCAGCGAATCGGCGTTGACCAGCAGCGGCACGTTGGTTTCCTCATAGCCGTGCTCGCCGGTGTGCAGGTCGACCATGAACTGGGCCAGCGCACGGTGCAGGCGCGCGATCGGGCCGCGCAGGACGGTGAAGCGCGAACCGGACAGCTTGGCCGCGGTCTCGCCGTCCAGCCAGCCGTTGCGGGCGCCCAGCTCGACGTGGTCGAGCACCTTGAAATCGAACTGGCGCGGGGTTCCCCAGCGCGACTGCTCGACGTTGTCGTTCTCGTCGGCACCGGCCGGCACGTCATCGGCCGGCAGGTTCGGGATGCCCATCGAGATCGCTTCGATCTTCTCGCGCAGCTCGTCCAGCGCCACTTCCGAGGCCTTCAGCTCGTCGGCGAAGGCTGCGACCTCGGCCATGATGGCCGATACGTCCTCGCCCTTGGCCTTGGCCTGGCCGATGGCCTTGGAACGACTGTTGCGCAGGCTCTGCAGCTCCTGGGTCCGCACCTGGATGCGCTTGCGATCAGCCTCCAGGGACTCCAGGGCAGACACGTCGAGCTCGAAGCCGCGGCTGGTGCGCAGGCGTTCGGCGAGGTCGGCGGGCTGGTGGCGGAGCAGGGCTGGATCAAGCATGGCAGGTGTCGTGGTGGGTATCAGGGATGGGATTATCGCTTGTTATACGGATTTCTGCCGCCCGGTTCATTCCCGCCGTGGCAGAATCGAGCCATTCCGTACTGGTCCGGTCCATGTCTGCACCCCGCTCGTCGTCCGCCAAGTCGTTCACTGTGCATATCCCGCGCAACGCCCTGAAGATCGCCGGCATCGCCTTCGGCGTGGGCGTACTGCTGTTCGTGCTGGTCTGGCTGACCGGCCGCGACAAGGAGTTCTTCCGCGCCGATCCGGCTGCCCAGACCCCGCAGGAAACCGCCCAGATCGAGCCCCTGCCGGAACCGCTGGCCGCTGCCGCCGGTTCCAGCGACATGCCCGATGCCAAGCCGGCACCGGTGGAGGAAGAAGCGCCGAAGCTGGTGGAAACGGCCCCGCCGCCGCCCGCGCCCATGGCTGAAGCGGCCCCGGCTGCACCGGGCCCTGCGCCGGCGGCCACCGGCAACAGCCAGCCGATGCCGATTGCCGGACAGTCGCCGCCACCGTCCTATCCCGCCGCCGCCCTGCGCGCCGGTGAAACCGGTACGGTGGTGGTACGCGTGGACGTGGACGCCACCGGCTATCCGAACAACGCCACGGTGATCCAGCGCAGCGGTTCACGCGAGCTCGACCGTGCCGCCACCGACGCTGTGCGCCGCTGGCGCTTCACTCCGGCGCAAAGCAACGGCCAGGCCGTACCCGGCAGCATTGAAGTGCCGTTCGACTTCAAGACGCAGTAACTGAACACTTCCCGGCAGGCAAACTGAACCCTGCCGGTGGCGTTGACGCAACGCTGACACTCCCCGTCCGTGGCTCGGGCAACACTGCCCACGTCGTCCATTGACGGAAGGAGTTTGCGATGACCGCCACCACCCACGAAGACCTTCATTCGCCGCAGCTGCCGCACGATTCAAGCGCGCAGCACAGGCCCACGTCGCCCTGGATGTGGATCGCGCTGATCGTGGCGATGTTTGCCGGCGCCCTGCTCTGGCTGCGTCATTCGAACCAGGAAGACGTGGCACCGGCGCCGGTCGGTGAGCGCATGCTGCCGGCCCCTGAGCAGCCCGCGGTGACGGATGCAGCGGCCCCTGCCGCGCGCCAGGCAACCCCGGCTACTGCTTCGCGGAAGGCCGCGCCGGCAGTGCGCAATCGTGAAGCCCGCCCGCTGGCCAGCAACCGCATGCCCACCTACCCCGCCGCCGCGCTGCGTAGCGGCGTGCAGGGCAGCGTGATCGCCAGCCTGAATGTCGATACCCGCGGCAATGTTGCCAGCGCTGCGATCGTCTCGCGCAGCGGCGAGCGCAGTCGCGATCTGGATCGTGCGGTGCTCAATACCGTGCAGAACTGGAAGTTCCAGCCGGCGGTGCATGACGGCCGCGCAGTAGCAAGCGTAGTGCGGGTCCCGGTGGATTTCCGTACCGAGCAGCGTTGATCGCGGACGAGGGGTTCGTGATGTTTAGACGGAGGCTCCGGCCTCCGTCCTTTTATGCGGGAAAGCGTGCCAACCAAGGTTGGCACCTACCGGGAGATGTGTGCGTGCCAACCAAGGTTGGCACCTACCGGGAGATGTGTGCGTGCCAACCAAGGTTGGCACCTACCGGGAGATGTGTGCGTGCCAACCAAGGTTGGCACCTACCGGGAGATGTGTGCGTGCCAACCAAGGTTGGCACCTACCGGGAGATGTGAGCATGCCAACCAAGGTTGGCACCTGCCGGGCATTGCGATCCGCCGGGCATGACCCGGCGGATGCAGTGACGATCAGGCCAGGTTGAATCCGGCGCTGCGGGCCAGGCCGTCGAAGTCCGGGAAGGACGTGGCGACGTTGGCGATATCGTTGATGCGCACTTCGCCGTCACTGATCTGGCCGGCAATGGCGAACGCCATGGCGATGCGGTGGTCGCCGTGGCTTTCGATGGTGCCGCTGCCCAGGCGCACGCCACCATGCAGGGTGGCGCCATCTTCGGTTTCGTCCACCTGCATGCCGAGCGCGCGCAGGCCGGTGGCCATCGCTGCGAGACGATCGGATTCCTTCACCCGCAGCTCGGCGGCACCGCTCACCACGGTCTGGCCTTCGGCGGCGGCGGCGGCCACGAACAGCGCGGGGAACTCGTCGATCATGTCCGGCACCAGTGCTTCCGGAATGCGTGCACCCTTCAGCGGGGCGTAGCGCACCACCAGGTCCGCCACCGGTTCACCGCCCTGCTCGGCCGGGTTCTCTTCGGTGATATCCGCGCCCATCAGGCGCAGCGCATGCAACAGACCGGTGCGGCGCGGGTTCAGGCCGACCTGTTTCAGGCGCAGCTCGGAGCCCGGAATGATGCTGGCAGCCACCAGATAGAACGCCGCAGACGAGAAGTCGGCCGGCACCACGATATCCGTGGCACGAAGGCGTTGGCCGCCGCGCAGGCGCGCCTTGCCCGGCGAGAATTCGATGTCCACGCCGAACGCGGACAGCATGCGTTCGGTGTAGTCGCGGGTCGGGTGCGGCTCGACAACGCTGGTTTCGCCCTGTGCGTACAGGCCTGCCAGCAACACCGCCGACTTGATCTGCGCGCTGGCCACCGGCGAGGCGAAGTCGATGCCATGCAGCGTCTGGCCGCCATGCACGTGCAGCGGCGGCGTGCCGTCATCCTGGGTGTCGATCTTCGCGCCCATCTGCGACAGCGGGCCGGTGACGCGGCGCATCGGTCGGCCCGACAGCGACTCGTCGCCGATCAGCGTGCAGTCGAACGCCTGGCCCGCCAGCAACCCGGCCAGCAGGCGCATGCCGGTACCGGCATTGCCGCAGTCCAGCGGTGCGCTGGGTGCCTGCAGACCGTCGATGCCGACGCCGTGCACGATGCGCTGCGACGGGCTGGGGGTTTCGATGCGCACGCCCAGCTGGCTGAAGATGCGCGCGGTAGCGCGGGTATCTTCGCCTTCCAGGAAACCTTCGATATGCGAGGTGCCATCGGCCAGCGCGGCGAACATCACCGAGCGGTGCGAGACCGACTTGTCGCCGGGAATGGTCAGGCTGCCCTGCAGCGGCTGGCCCTTGCGGGCGATCCAGTGTTGCGCGTTGCTCATCGTTCGATCATTCCGTAAACGCCGGCAGCGCCGGCGATGCATCAGGGAGCGGCGGCCAGGGCCGCCGCAGCAGCACTCAGGGCACGGCCACCGGGTAGGAGCCCAGCACCTTGATCTGTGCCGAGTGCGCTTCCAGTTCGGCCAGTGCGGCCTGCATCGGCGCGTCGTCGATGTGGCCGGCCAGGTCGATGAAGAAGCCGTACTCCCACTTGCCGTGGTGCGACGGCCGCGACTCGATGCGGTTCATGCTGATGCCGTGGCGGGCGAACGGGCTGAGCACGTCGAACAGCGCACCGGGCTTGTCATGGATGAACACCAGCACCGAGGTGCGGTCGTGGCCGGAGGTCGGGAAGATGTTGCGGCCCACCACCAGGAAGCGGGTGGTGTTGTCGGCATCGTTCTGGATCGGCTTGGTGACCACCTTCTTCAGGCCGTACACGTGGCCGGCACTCTCGCCGCCGATGGCCGCCGCGTCGTCGGCGTTGCGCGCACGGCGCGCACCTTCGGCGTTGCTGGATACCGGAATCTTCTCGGCCTTCGGCAGGTTGGCGCGCAGCCACGCCGAGGTCTGCATGAACGACTGCGGGTGTGCGTAGATGCGCTCGATGTCCTCGATGCGGCCGCTGCGCGACATCAGGTACTGCTGCACGCGCAGTTCCACTTCGCCACAGATCTTCAGGTTGGAGGTCAGGAACATGTCCAGAGTGATCTGGATGGTGCCCTGCCCCGAATTCTCCACCGGCACCACGCCGAAATCGGCGTTGCCCGCTTCCACTTCCTGGAACACTTCCTCGATGCTGGCCATCGGCAGGCCCAGCGCGGAGCGGCCGAAGTGCTTGAGCACCGCCTGCTGGCTGAAGGTGCCTTCCGGGCCGAGGTAGCCGATCTTCAGCGGCTCCTGCTGGGCCAGGCAGGCCGACATGATCTCGCGGTAGACGTGCACCAGCAGCTCATCGCTGAGCGGGCCTTCGTTGCGGTCCACCACCATCCGCAGCACCTGCGCTTCGCGCTCGGGGCGGTAGTAGTCGACGGCAGCAGCCAGCTTGCCCTTGGCCTTGCCGACCTGGTGGGCGAAACGCGCGCGCTCGGCGATCAGGCTCTGGATGTCGCGGTCGATCTGGTCGATCTTCGAACGCACATCGGCCAGCGCCAGCGGCGCCAGGGTGGGCGCCGGGTTCGACGCAGCCTTGGACGTGCTCTTGCCCTTGGCCTTGGTGGAGGCGCTGTCCTTGGCCGGTTCGGCCTTCTTCGGCACCTTCTTGCTGGATTTGCTGCTTGCCATCGGAATTCCCTGTTGCGGGGCACGCACCCGACGGTGCGCGCCGTTCATTGCTCAACCGTGACGCTGCTGGAAATCGGCCATGAAGGCGACCAGCGCCTCGGCCCCGGCCAGCGGCATGGCGTTGTACAGCGAAGCCCGGATGCCGCCGACCACCTTGTGGCCCTTCAGCGCCAGCAGGCCAGCGGCCTTGGCTTCGGCGACGAAGCGGGCGTCAAGCTCGGCATCGGGCAGGAAGAACGGAATGTTCATGCGCGAACGGGCCGCATATGCGACTTCATTGCGGTAGAAGCCGCCGGAGCCGTCGATGGCGCCGTACACCAGCGCGGCCTTGGCGGCGTTGCGCTTGGCGAATTCGGTCACGCCGCCTTCGGCCAGCATCCACTTGAACACCAGGCCGGCCAGATACCAGTTCCAGGTCGGCGGCGTGTTGAGCATCGAATCGCGGGCGACGTGCGAGCGGTAATCGAAGATGTCCGCGCGCGGCTGGCCACTGCGCTCGAGCAGGTCGCGGCGGATGATCATCACCGCGACGCCGACCGGGCCCAGGTTCTTCTGCGCGCCGGCGTAGATCACGCCATAGCGGCGCACATCCAGCGGTTCGCTGGCGATGGACGAGCTGAAGTCGGCGATCAGCGGGACGTTGCCGGTGTCGGGCACATCACGGAATTCGACGCCGTGGATGGTCTCGTTGGCGGTGATGTGCACGTAGGCGGCATCGCGCGACAGCTGCCAGTCGGCACGCGCCGGCAGCTCGCGGTAGCCGTTGGCCTCGCTGCTGGCGGCAATGTTGACGTCGACGTAGACCCCGGCCTGCTTGACCGCCGTCTTGCCCCAGTGGCCACTAACCACGTAATCGGCACGCTGGCCCGGGGCGGCGAAGTTGAGCGGGATCAGTGCCTGCTGGGTGGTGGCGCCACCGGACAGGAACAGCACCGCATAGTCGTCGGGGATGTCGAGCAGGCGACGCAGGTCGGCCTCGGCTTCGGCAGCCACGGACATGAATTCCGCGCCGCGATGGCTCATTTCCACGATCGAAGCGCCGGACCCGTGCCAGTCCAGCATTTCCGCCTGCGCCTGGCGCAGGACCGATTCCGGCAAGGTCGCAGGGCCGGCACTGAAGTTGAACGCGCGCGTCATGTCACACCTGTGGGGCAAGACCCCTAGTATGCCGCAGTGCACCAGCCTTGCGGCCTTGTGGCGCAAGGGAAATTTGGTTTCATTGGAATCCATTGGCGACGCGACCGGGTAGTGCCGGCCGCTGGCCGGCAACCTCATGGATTCGGGGCGGCGGTTGCCGGCCAGCGGCC